>NZ_FXAS01000090.1:0-2910 GCF_900177785.1 Cedecea sp. NFIX57
GCGGCGGGGCACGCCGCGTTAGCCTGTGGGGAGATGGCAGCTTTAGGCCGCTCGATGAAGCAGGAACCCACCGAAACGACTCAGACCCTGGTTTGCGCGTAGTAGGAATCCTCGCCCTTTAGGGCGGGGAGGATGTCAATCTATGGCCCACATTTGTCGAGGTGGATAAAGACCCGTTTATCCCATGGTCACGAGTCAGAGATCCACATTTCCCGGCAGGATCACCAGATCGCGAACGGTAACATGCCCCGGGCGGGACAACATAAACAGCACTGCCTCTGCAACGTCTTCTGGCTGTAGCAGACTGCCAGCATCAAGTGCTTCCTGTTGTTTGGCGGCAGGCCAGTCCTTCAGCAGCGCCGTATTAACCGGACCAGGCAGTATTGCCCCGACACGAATACCTTGCGGATAAAGCTGACGGCGTAAGCTATGAACGAATCCCTGTACCGCAAATTTTGACGCGGTATACACGGGCTCATGGACAACCGGTACGACACCGGCGACCGAACTGGTGATCAGAATGTCGCCGGCCTGTTGTGCGATAAAATGGGGAAGGATGACGTGAATACACCGGAAAGTAGCATTCACGTTCAGGTTTAGCATGCGTTCCATCGCCATCGGGTCTGTATCAACAAACGGGCCGCCGGTGTAAAGCCCGGCGTTGGCATGAAAGATGTCCAGTCTTCCGGCAAGAGTGAGCATACGGTCGAGTAGCGTCTCGACCTGTTCAGGTACGGTGATATCAAGGTGCAGGGGAAGGACATTGTTGCCGAGCGTTCGGGCATGGGCCTGGAGTGCAGGCTCATCTCTGTCAACCATAATCACGCGGGCCCCGGCGGCCAGTAAAGCATGGGTGCAGGCCAGTCCGATACCGGAGGCGGCTCCTGTGATGGCCGCAACTTTACCCTGCAGCGAGCAAGGCGTACAAAGAGGAAGACTTTTCATCAGTAAACTCCGTCATAGTGTGAGTCGTTAACTTATTGATGGTGATGTCTGTGGGGCTGGTCGTGCATAGTGATCTGCCTGAATTTGGGTTTCGGGTGGCAGGGGATTACGGGGATGACGCCGGGCGCCCTTAAGGTCATAGCGACTGGGCCAGATACGGGCGGGATGCAGGCCGAGCGCGTGGGCAATCAGCCACTCACCTTTTGGCCATGGGCGCTTCAGGGTATTGCCGAGTGTTGCGGAAGCGAGACCTGCCCTACGGGACACGGCGGCCACGCTGGTGCCGCGTTTATGGAGAGCAGCGATGATATCGGCCGGGTGCCAGTCTTGATTACTCATTGCGGTTACCTCAGTTGTCGGGATAGCAGAGTAAGAACCGTCCGTGGCGCGTGAACATCGAAATCAGTCTGTCTACAAGTGTCGCTTTTCGGCGGCAAAGAAAAAGTGAAGTCGCATCGCCGTGAGTAGAATTCTGGTTGTCTACCCAACATGTCATCCGAATAAACGTTTGGGGGCGGCGCTGTTATCGGACAAAGAGAGGATGTGCAGGTCTTTTGCGCGTGAGGCTCAGGAAAGGCCCATTTCTACCGTTCGGTTTCTGACCCATGCTGGCTACGGATTTTCCAAAGCCCACTGTTTTCAGGGCGAGCGAACCCGTGGCAAAATTGCCATGAATATGCAATGCTCAAGAGTTATGTTTGCAGTAAGCATGAGGCTGCAATCTATACAAACAGGATATCACATCATCTTGTGAAATCAAGGTTTATTTTTTAACGAGATAATGTGATCCATTAAAAAATAACACAATTAAATCAATCAATTACTAAATGATGGCGTCTAATGTCTAAAAAAGATATTCACTTTTCCGATCAAGATAGCACTTTTCAGTTCGGCCCTCGCCTCGCTGAAGCGATGGCGATTTCTGAAGACACCGTCAGTTCTTTAGTTGATAAAACCGGTATACCCAATTCAACTATACGAAGCTACCTAAAGGGGGAATCTACTCCCAGCATACTGCAACTGCGTAAGCTTGCTTCGGGAATGGAAATTAAGGCTGGCTGGTTTTTAGGAGATGAGGAAGGGGTTATCTGCCATAAAGATGATGTATCCAGTATGGAAAAAGATCTGGAATTGTTAAACAGTTTATTCAAATACATGGCTCCAGCTCAGCGAGGGCGAGTACTAAAGCGTGTATTAGCAAGTGTGATTCGACAAATGGAATTGATTCATAATGATAGTGGTGATAACGGTAGATAAATCAAAAGATTACTTTTTTGGTATTGAGGGCAATGAAAGCGTTTTAAGACTGATCACTAAAAGTTAGTTACTATATCTTTCAATCATATCCATACGTGGGCTTTTCTGGCCATGTCCTAGCAGGACTTGTTGATAGTAGATCATCTGTGACCCGCTCAAGGTTCAGATGCAATTCTCAGTTAGTTATGTCAGTTTTTTACCCAAAAATCCTCTTTTTCGCCAACGCTCAAGTGATGGCTGAGATTTTGTGACGTTCTTTTCAGGCCACAGGTTATACCGTGTTGGCACTACCAACACGCTATGCTTCACACAAACATGTTGGCCATGCTTCACAGTCAGTCACAGTAATTTTTCTTGTTGAAAATTGCACGATTAAATTCTCCATCTTCGATAAACAGTTTTCTGTTGTGCCACAGAAAATCATCCTTGACTATGCCCATCTCGCTAACGCTTAACGGATGGACTATCATGCCAGACAAAAAAGAAATGAAAGTCGGCGCGCTGCATTCTGAGCTGTATATCGAGTTGCAAACCCAATATGCAATTAATATCTGGAACGGGCGACGAGCTTCGCATGGCAAGCATTCTCTTATCGGGATGCCACTATTTTTCCGTAAGCGCCCCGTCAGCGACGTCTGGATAAGCTGACTCATCCAGGTAACGATAATGTCCACTATTTTTCCGGATAATGGACACAGAACATTGAAT
>NZ_FXAS01000107.1:0-1693 GCF_900177785.1 Cedecea sp. NFIX57
GCCCACGGCCTGCCCGCTTCCGCCAGCAGGGCCTCAATCTTGCCCAGCATCGCCCGTCGCCCGGTGGCCACGCGCGGGCGGCGACCATGGGATGAAGGAGCGAAGCCCTGAGTACGCATATACAGCACCATTTTTTCCAGCTCCGTGTCGGAGCAGTCGCCCGCCGAGCGCTTTCCGGTCTGGCGGGCCAGCACATCGCGATAGGTTTCATCGTCCCATCCGAGGCAGGTTTTACCGGTGTGGACGAGGCGGATCAGATTACGTCTCATGGAAATGGCCTCAAATGAGAGAGGAAAAACGGAAGTAGCCATAATAAAAAGCCCCGCACGAGGGCGGGGCTTTGGGCCAGTTCAGTGTTCAGTTTTAACGGTTAAATTGGATCACAGCTCAATTATAAAGTCAATGCTCACTTTTTTCGACCATCATTCACCCAGACGATCCCCAAAAGGATCACCAGGATGTACATGATGATAATTCGATGTTCCATAACCCGGAGCTCTCCCTCATTCCCACAAACCCGAAACAGCCTGCTACCGTGCCCGGCGGGCAAAAGCCAACATCAGGGCAGTAAACACCAACAGAGTGACTACAAACACCACGAGGGCAAGTATTTTCATAAAATGCTCCTTTCCGCTGTTATTTAACCTCGCGAAAAGCCAGGCAATGAATGCCGAAGCTGGCGCTATGGCCACAAAGCACAGCAAACACACCAGATGTTGGATAAACATAGCGCCCCCAACGATAAGAAACTCAATATGACATCCGTCAGTATGGGGTGGATTTTTAAGCACCACTGCGGGCAGTCTTATCTGAAAAGCTTACGTTTCATCATGCGATCCTTCCTGATTCCGGACGCTAATCCCCAGGAAGCCCCTGCCGCAATTGCGCCTATGAATGGACTTCCACAAGCAAGGAGAAGAGCACCTAAAAATAGAGATAAGACAACCCCTAAGAACTGCATAAACCTACCAGGGCGAACCATCAGGTAAATAGCCACCGAAAACCAAATCAACAAGAAAATTATCATTTCACCTCCTAAATGCCAGAAACATTTTCTCGTGAAAAACCCAATATTTTCGTAAGCACCAACACAAAAATGACGCAACTTTCAGATTCTCTTGCATAAAATTGATTCAGAACAATAAATCAACACATTGCCCGCTATAGAGATCGCTGCTACCCACTTTTGTTGGTGGGAATGCTTCCGATTGCGAAATATCTGCGTCAAATAATTACGATAAGGATGAGCGATGAAGATTGATTTTGATGAATTAAAGCGAATGCTGGACAAGTTTCTCGAAGCTGAGGGGCCATTTATCACGCTAAGCCAGATGGGGTTTCCCGAAGAAAGCGGAGAAGAGGAGGATAAATTCTTATTTCATCTGTTATTGCTGGTTGATAACAGACTCATTTCCAACGCAAAACTGGAGACAGGAGACCCTGCGGCCATTGGGTTGGTATACACTATGAGCCGCAGGATTGGTATACGAAACGTGCCGATACGGTTAACACAAAGCGGGCATGATTTCGCTAAGGCGTTACATCAACCTCCCGTGCTGGAGAGGATCAAAAAAGAACTTGCTGAAGCCCCCCTGGTCTGAATCGCCACGGATAATCTAGACACTTCTGAGCCGTTGATAATATAGGTTTTCATATTCAGCCGGTGGCATCTGCTCGCTCGAACCATGCCGAC
>NZ_FXAS01000093.1:0-2694 GCF_900177785.1 Cedecea sp. NFIX57
TTTTGCGTCTTTCTGCAAAAAGTTTTTGGCGGCGTGCACTTCACCCCTTGCGGGGCGACTCGCCTGTGCTACAAAAGCCCCCGCGTAAGGGGCTGGCGGGAGATGTCCCCCGGAGATGAGATGAGCAGGCACACACCCGCCCCGGCAAAACGCCGGGGCGTCAGCAGACTGTCGGCAGTTTTACCGCCGGCAGGGTGAAGCGGCGCGTCCGTTTACGGACGCAGCAAGCGCAGGGGTTGACGTTCGCCGCAGGGATGGAAGCCCGCAGGGCAGAGACAGCATTGCTGGCTCTGTTCCACGACAGCCCGGTTCCCGGCGGGAAGCGGCCCGGACGTGGAGGATTTTTCACAGGCAGGGGAAAAGAAGTCAGAGTCAGAGTCAGAGTCAGAGCCAGAGCCAGAGCCAGAGCCAGAGCCAGAGCCAGAGCCAGAGCCAGAAATGAAAGCACAAACGAAAGTCAGTCCGCAGGCAAAGGCCGTCGCAAAATAAAAAGCAGACAACTGTCCACCGCCAGCCTGGGTTACCCTGTGGACAACCTGCGGGTACCTGCCTGCATCCCCTGCCCTGCCTGCCCTGAAAACCATTGTTCGCTTTTTGACCAAAGCAGAGCCGCCCCGCGTCAGCGGGGCAGCCCGGAGAAGTCGCCAGCGGCACCGGGGCCACAGACTATCCGCGCGATACCCCTCCCGCCTGATGAACCAGCTTGTTGGACACCATCCAGCGTTCCAGCGCCGCCACCTGTGGCAACGCCTCGCAGGCCAGCTGGCCTGCCTCACGGATGAGCACCCACAGCGGCTCTCCCTCAAACGCCCATCGCTCCAGCCCTGACAAGGACGGGAAGCGCTCGCTCCAGCGGAAAAACATCGCTTCCAGCGCGTACGGGGGCAGCGTATCAGACCAGCGGGCGCTCCAGCTGGCCACCGTCGCCGGGGTATGAAAGGCCAGCTCAGTCTCTGCCTGCCCCACCCGCGCCTGATAAGCCCGCTCCCGCAGACACGCTTCCCGGTGGCGCTGGCGGGTGTATTTTTCATCCTGGAGTTCATCCTGCCGACGACGGCGCTCCGTTTTCTGAAAAGCCACCTCAGGGAACAGGCGGTACCCGGCCCCGGCGGGCAGCGGGAGATAACAGCCGGCTCCCCGGCTCTCAATCAGGGTGTCGATGGCGCGAAGCCAGCTATCCCGGTTCCCCCGCAATTCCTGCTCGCTCAGCACCGGGGCAAACAGGCGGATCTCATTCAGCGTGAGGCGTTTGCTGCCCCTCAGGTGCTTAAAGAAAGCCCGCGCATACGGAAAATCAGCCCCAGCCGCCCCGCTGTCGCGCCTGCGCTCCACGTCCGCGATGGCCTGCATGGCGGCGCGGCGCTCAGGACTCAGCGGCACCAGACTCATATGAGACGGTATCATCGGGCAGCCTCCTGCATCAGCGTGGCGGTGATAGCCGCGAGGGAATACCCTGCCCCCTCCAGCGAAGCCGCCAGACACAGCACGGGGTTAATCACCTGCGGCTCAAAGCGGTTCAGGGTGCGGATAACCGTCACCGCGCGACCGTCGGCGTTCAGCATCACCATCAGCCAGCGGTCGCTGATTTCCCCCGGACTGCACACCGCCAGCGTCCAGCCCCCGTGAGAAGGGGTGAAGCGCACCTGCACCGGGAACCAGCCGCCGAATTCGCCCCGGTACTCCCCGTTCATGTCCCAGCCTGCGGGAGCCTCCAGCGCCGCCATCACGGTGTGGGTCAGCTCCCGGCGAAAGGCATACCCCGCCTCACGGCTGTGCTCAAACTCGTCGGGCAGCATGCGGGCAAGGGCGGTGCGGTCGTTCAGATTACTGTTCATCATCAGTTCCTTATCGCCGCCCACACAGAGCGGCGTCTCCGTTATCAGGCGGCATCTGCCGGGGTATCGTCGTCGGTGTTGTCGGTCTCTGAGGCAGCTTCGTCAGCATCGACCTCAGCCACTGACTCTGGTCCCTTCAGCCAGACCGGAACCCAGCGGGTGTGCTGCATGAAATGCTCCGCATGCCCGGCGGCATCGCCCTTCTTCATCTTCGCCGCATCACCCGCCGCCCCCGTCAGACCCGCTTCTTTCAGGGAGGCGACAATCTGTGGATGCTTCAGGCTGCCGAAGTAGTTGTCCTTCGTCGGCTGCCACCAGTCGCGTAAATGGAAGCCGATTGCCGCCTCAACGGTATCAAGGGTGCTACGCGAGGTGTGTCCCATCTCGCGGGTCTGTACCCCATCCACGGCACAGGCGGTGCAGAACGCCATAAATGACATCAGTACTTCCCCACTCAGGGTGAAGAAGGTGGTGAAATCCTTCTCCCATCCAGCGGGCAGCAGAGCGGCAAGACGCGCCTGTTCGGTCATCAGAATGTCAAACGCCGCCCCGCCCTTACCGGACGGGGCATTCTCCGTCAGGCTGCCGTGAGACACGGTCAGGCTGATGCGGAACGGGTGCGTCGTGGTCAGACAGCCAGAAAAGACGCAGGTACACATGCGCCAGACCATCAGCGCCACCGCCTTTTCGGGCTGCCGCATCAGCGCCGCCTGAACGGCCAGCGTACGCTCAGAGGACATTCGGGTGAGCAGCGGGCCGCTGATCCCCTCTGCGGCATCTGCCTGGCGCGAGGTGAACGGCATCGTGACACTGCGGTTTTCGTCGGTTTCTTCCGGCATATCCGTTTTCAGACGCACGC
>NZ_FXAS01000022.1:0-79960 GCF_900177785.1 Cedecea sp. NFIX57
GCTGCGGGGAAAGTTCTCTGAGCATGGCGGTCAGTCCGTTTTTTGCACTGACCTTATTAGATCAAAGTCCCGGCCTCACGGCCAGGACTTTGTCATCAATCTGAAGCGCCTCAGGGCGCTTTTTTTATACCGTAATTCCGAGCTTTTACGTCAACACCGCCTTTCTTGATACCAGACAATAACCCCTACTCCCAAAGAAGTATTATTGCTCACCGGAAGCGGGTGATGATTGTTCAATTAAAACTTCAATCTAATCATCATTTGACGGCCGTGCTTCACAAGGCGTGACGCGGCCAGGTCAATCCTTCAATAAAAATAAACCGGACACCCCTTTCACTCTTTAGCTGCGCAACGGAATGTGGGCTCTCAACCCGCGTGACCGCTGTCGGCTTATTTTAACTGTGAGCAAAACAAGTAGGTCACTATGACTGATAAAACCCCTAACGCGATCCTCGCGGCAGAGGTCAGCCGTCGTAAGCTGGTCCAAACCACGGCAATCGGTGGTTTAGCTGCTGCAACTAGCGCCTTCTCACTTCCTTTTTCCAGGCTTGCTTTTGCCTCCCAACCGGATAACCCTGGTGGTGATGAGAAAGTGGCCTGGAGCGCCTGTACGGTCAACTGCGGCAGCCGCTGCCCGTTGCGTATGCATGTGGTGGATGGCGAAATTAAATATGTCGAAACCGATAACACCGGCGATGACGATTATGAAGGTTTACACCAGGTTCGGGCCTGCCTGCGTGGTCGCTCTATGCGTCGCCGAGTCTACAATGCTGATCGCCTGAAATATCCGATGAAGCGTGTTGGCGCGCGCGGCGAAGGGAAGTTCGAGCGCATCAGCTGGGATGAAGCGTTTGATACCATCGCCCACAGCATGAAGGGCATCATTAAAGAGCATGGTAACGAAGCTATTTATCTGAACTACGGTACCGGTACGTTGGGCGGCACCATGACGCGTTCCTGGCCGCCGGGCTCCACGCTGATTGCCCGCCTGATGAACTGCTGTGGTGGCTACCTCAATCATTACGGGGACTATTCCACTGCACAGATTGCCGCTGGTCTGAATTATACCTACGGCGGCTGGGCGGACGGCAACAGCCCATCCGATATTGAAAACAGCAAGCTGGTGGTACTGTTCGGCAATAATCCGGGCGAAACGCGGATGAGCGGTGGCGGGGTGACTTATTACCTCGAGCAGGCTCGCCAAAAATCCAATGCCCGAATGATTATTATCGATCCACGTTACACCGATACTGGCGCAGGTCGGGAAGACGAGTGGATCCCTATTCGCCCTGGCACCGATGCGGCACTGATTTCCGCGCTGGCGTGGGTAATGATCGATGAAAATCTCGTGGATCAGGCTTTTCTCGACAAATACTGCGTGGGCTATGATGAAAAAACGCTCCCGGCAGGTGCGCCGCGCAATGGCCACTACAAAGCTTACATACTCGGCCAGGGGACAGACGGCGTTGTTAAAACGCCTGAATGGGCTTCGCAGATAACCGGTATTCCGACCGATCGTATTATCAAACTTGCCCGGGAAATTGGCAGTGCTAAACCGGCCTTTATCAGCCAGGGTTGGGGGCCGCAGCGTCACTCCAACGGCGAACTGGTTTCCCGCGCAATCGCCATGCTTTCTATCCTGACCGGTAACGTCGGTATTCATGGGGGCAACAGCGGGGCGCGTGAAGGCTCTTATAGCCTGCCGTTTGTGCGAATGCCTACGCTGGAAAATCCGGTTCAAACCAGCATCTCCATGTTTATGTGGACGGATGCCATTGAGCGAGGCGCGGAGATGACAGCCACCCGCGACGGCGTGCGTGGTAAAGAGAAACTGGATGTACCGATTAAAATGGTCTGGAACTATGCCGGGAATTGCCTGATTAACCAGCACTCTCAGATCAACCGCACGCACGACATTCTGCAGGATGATAAAAAATGCGAAATGATCGTGGTGATCGACAACCACATGACGTCCTCTGCGAAATACGCCGATATTCTTCTGCCAGATTGCACGGCCTCTGAGCAGATGGATTTCTGCCTCGATGCTTCCTGCGGCAACATGTCGTATGTGATTTTTGCCGAACAGGCCATCAAGCCGCGTTTTGAATGCAAAACCATCTATGAAATGACGACTGAACTGGCGAAACGTATGGGAGTGGAGCAGCGTTTCACGGAAGGACGGACGCAGGAAGGCTGGATGCGTCACCTGTATGCTCAATCTCAGGCTGCGATCCCTGAGCTACCTGGCTTTGATGAATTCCGCCGGTTGGGGATGTTTAAAAAGCGTGACCCGGAAGGACATCACGTCGCCTACAAAGCCTTCCGTGAAGATCCCCATGCCAACCCACTAACGACACCGTCGGGGAAAATTGAGATCTATTCCGCTCAGCTTGCAGATATTGCCGCCACCTGGGAACTGCCGGAAGGCGATGTCATCGACCCGCTGCCGGTGTATAGCGCTGGTTTTGAGAACGTTGGCGATCCGTTGGCGGAAAAATGGCCGCTGCAGCTGACCGGCTTCCATTACAAAGCGCGGACGCATTCAACCTATGGCAACGTTGACGTGCTGAAGGCGGCCTGTCGTCAGGAGATGTGGATCAACCCGCTGGATGCAAAACAGCGCGGCATCGCCAATGGTGATGAGGTCCGTATTTTTAACGATCGTGGGGAAGTACGCATTAACGCCAAAGTCACGCCACGCATCATTCCTGGCGTTGTCGCTTTAGGAGAAGGAGCCTGGTATAGCCCGGATGCCAACAAGGTAGACCGCGCGGGAAGCATCAACGTGCTGACCACTCAGCGCCCGTCACCGCTGGCAAAAGGCAATCCATCCCACAGTAACCTGGTTCAGGTTGAAAAGGCGTAAGGAGCAGTAAATGACAACCCAATATGGCTTTTATATCGACTCCAGCCGCTGCACCGGCTGCAAAACCTGCGAACTGGCGTGCAAGGATTTTAAGAACCTGAGTCCGGAAGTCAGCTATCGCCGCATTTATGAATATGCGGGCGGTAACTGGCAGGAAGATAACGGTGTTTTCCACCAGGATGTTTTCGCCTACTACCTTTCTATCTCCTGTAACCACTGTGAAGATCCGGCCTGTACTAAGGTCTGCCCGAGCGGCGCGATGCACAAGCGGGAAGATGGGTTTGTGGTGGTGAACGAAGAGGTTTGCATCGGCTGCCGCTACTGCCATATGGCGTGTCCGTACGGTGCTCCGCAGTACAACGAAGAGAAAGGCCACATGACCAAGTGTGACGGCTGTTATGAGCGCGTAGCTGAGGGGGAAAAGCCGATTTGTGTAGAATCCTGCCCGTTGCGCGCGCTGGATTTAGCGCCTATCGATGAGTTACGCAAAAAGTACGGGACTCAGGCCGCCATTGCTCCGCTGCCTGCAGCGCACTTCACAAAACCAAATATCGTGATTAAACCTAACGCCAACAGCCGCCCAAGTGGGGATACCAGCGGTTATCTGGCCAACCCGAAGGAGGTGTGAGATGGGAAACGGATGGCATGAATGGCCGCTGATGGTCTTTACGGTGTTAGGCCAGTGCGTTGCAGGTGGGTTTATTGTTATGGCCCTGGCGCTGTTGTATGGCATGAAGGACAGGGCGGTTCGCAAGCGCGCCGAGTTGCTGATGGTGGTGCTGTGGATCCTGATGGGCATCGGCTTTATTGCCTCTATTTTGCATCTCGGGTCGCCGCTGCGAGCTTTCAACTCATTGAACCGTCTCGGTAGCTCGGCGCTGAGTAATGAAATTGCCAGTGGATCGGTATTTTTTGCGGTGGGTGGTTTCTGGTGGCTTTTGACCGTGCTTGGCAAAATGCCTCAGACGCTCAGCAAAGTTTGGGCCGTAGTCACCATGATTCTGGGTGTGGTGTTTGTCTGGATGATGAGTCGGGTTTATTTGATCGACACTGTCCCTACCTGGTTTAGCGTCTGGACGCCGCTGAGCTTCTTCCTGACGATGTTCATCGGTGGCCCACTGCTGGGCTATTTACTGCTTTCTGCCGCCGGAGTCAGCGGCTGGGGGATGCGTATATTGCCTGTCGTCTCGCTGCTTGCCTTGCTGGTTAGCATGGGCGTTGTGCTGATGCAGGGCATGGAGCTGGCCACGCTGCATAATTCTGTTCAGCAGGCATCTGCGCTGGTGCCGGAGTACGGCTCGTTGATGGCGTGGCGGATGGTCTTGCTGGTGATTGCTCTGGTCGGCTGGATTGTTCCACAGTTGAAAGGTTATCGGCCTGGCGTCGGCTTGATGACGCTGGCGATGGTATTGGTGATTGCAGGCGAACTTATCGGTCGTGGCGTTTTCTATGGGCTGCATATGACGGTTGGTATGGCGATCGCGAGCTAACATTTCATCGAGTTATAAGCGCGTCTGTGGGCGCGCTTTTTCATGCTTTCAGATAAGAAAATCTCACCTGAATATCCATGAAATTTTTCATTGCTCATTTTTGCCTGCTTCCCGCTATATCGCATCAAAAACAGGGAGATACAATTTACGTGACCCCGGTCACTTATTAGCAGGATAAGTTTTTCAAATCGTTCCCGTCAAAACCCCTCTCACCCCCCATTATTGCTGGATTGACAATCAATTTGCCGGTGGCATGATGCGCACAAATTTCCTGATTTCCTCACGGTTTGATACCCATGACCACCTATACCCGTCCCGTATTGCTCCTGCTTTGCGGGCTTTTGCTGCTGACTCTGGCGATGGCGGTTTTAAACACGCTCGTCCCGCTTTGGCTGGCTCACGATAATCTTCCTACCTGGCAGGTTGGGATGGTGGGCTCCGCCTACTTTACCGGCAACCTGGTCGGGACATTGATTACCGGATGGGTGATTAAGCGTCACGGGTTTAACCGCAGCTACTATCTTGCCTCCATTATATTTGCCGTGGGTTGTATTGGCCTCGGGCTGATGGTTGGTTTCTGGAGCTGGATGGTTTGGCGGTTTGTGGCAGGTGTTGGCTGCGCAATGATTTGGGTTGTGGTTGAAAGCGCGCTGATGTGCAGCGGGACTTCCCGCAACCGCGGCCGTCTGCTGGCGGCTTATATGACCGTTTACTACATCGGGATGGTTGTCGGCCAACTGATGGTCAGTAAGCTTTCGACTGAGCTGATGAACGTTCTACCGTGGGCTACCGCGCTGGTGCTGGCCGCTATCCTTCCGCTGCTGTTTACCCATATCGTCAGCGACGGCGATGAGCATCGGGATAACACTCCGGTCTGGCCGATGCTGCGCCTGCGTCAGGCCCGGCTGGGCGTGAACGGCTGCATTATGTCAGGTATCGTACTTGGCTCTCTGTATGGCCTGATGCCGTTGTATTTGAACCATCAGGGCGTGAGTGACTCCGGTATTGGCTTTTGGATGGCGCTAATGATCAGCGCGGGTATTGTTGGTCAGTGGCCGATGGGGCGTCTGGCGGATAAATATGGCCGTCTGTTGGTGCTGCGTGTGCAGGTGTTCGTGGTGATTCTCGGCTGTCTGGCAATGCTCAGCAACGCCGCCATGGGGCCTGCGCTATTCGTGCTTGGGGCTTTCGGTTTCACGCTCTACCCAGTGGCGATGGCCTGGGCTTGCGAAAGAATTGAACGTCATCAGTTGGTGGCGATGAATCAGGCTCTGTTGCTGAGCTACACCATCGGGAGCCTGATTGGGCCGACGGTTACTGCGCTACTGATGCAAAATTATTCTGATAACGTGCTGTTTATCATGATGGCCGCAGTGTCATTTGTTTATCTGATGATGCTGCTGCGTAAGGCGGGTCATCATCCAACCCCGGTGGCTCACGCTTAATCCGTTTATTGTGTCCAGGATTCAATAACACCGAAATTTGTGACTGGTACAGTCTTACTGAGAAGTAAACAGGCCGTAACGGAAATATACGTGCTCCCACAGAGGGGAGCACGGTTCGAATCAGTACATCACTTTATGGCCGTACTGCTCCAGAATACCTTTCACCCGCTCCATTGTTTCTTTCTTCGGCGGATGTACGCCATCCAGCTTGTATTCTTCGCCCATCGCCACCCACTTGTGTTTGCCCAGCTCGTGGTACGGCAGTAGCTCGATTTTTTCAACGTTGCCCATGTCGCGGGTGAACTCACCCAGGCGATGCGCAGAATCATCATCGTCAGACCAGCCCGGCACGACCACGTAGCGGATCCACACTTTAATGTCTTTCTTCGACAGATATTGTGCAAATTCAAGCGTGCGGTGGTTGGAAACCCCGACCAGATTCTGGTGGATTTCATCATTCATTTGCTTGAGATCGAGCATCACCAGGTCGGTGACTTCTAGCAACTCATCAATCACAGGATCGTAGCGGCGAACAAAGCCGTTGGTGTCCAGGCAGGTATGAATTCCTTCTTTGTGGCAGGCGCGGAACCAATCACGTACAAATTCGGCCTGCAGGATAGCCTCGCCGCCGGACGCGGTGACGCCACCGCCGGAGGCATTCATGAAGTGGCGATAGGTGACAACTTCTTTCATCAGATCTTCTACTGTCACTTCTTTGCCACCGTGGGTGTCCCAGGTGTCGCGGTTGTGGCAGTACAGGCAGCGCATCAGGCAGCCCTGGAAGAAGGTGATAAAGCGGATACCGGGGCCATCCACGGTACCACAGGATTCAAAAGAGTGAATTCGTCCGATTGCTGACATTGCGGTGATCTCTCCAGATGTGGCCCGTCCAGGGCCTGTGTCGTGCACAGCTCAAGCCGGCTGTGTTAAGTCTGTTTTGACAGATACCCAGAGTATAGATAGCTGGCAAAGCAGGCTGAGGGTAGGGAGGTGAGTAAAAAGGCCCCACGGGAGTGGAGCCTTTATATAGTACGCTTCTTCAGTCTGACAAGGAATTAGATGGACTGAGTGAAGGTACGGGTAATAACGTCCTGCTGCTGCTCTTTAGTCAGCGAGTTGAAGCGAACGGCATAACCGGATACACGGATGGTCAGCTGAGGATATTTCTCAGGGTTTTCCATCGCATCCAGCAGCATTTCACGGTTCATCACGTTGACGTTCAGGTGCTGACCACCTTCGATGTTTGCTTCGTGGTGGAAGTAACCGTCCATCAGGCCTGCAAGGTTGGTTTTACGCACGTCATCGTCTTTACCCAGCGCGTTTGGCACGATGGAGAAGGTATAAGAGATACCATCTTTCGCGTAGGCAAACGGCAGTTTAGCAACGGAAGTCAGGGAGGCAACAGCACCTTTCTGGTCACGACCGTGCATTGGGTTAGCGCCTGGGCCGAACGGAGTACCTGCACGACGACCGTCTGGGGTGTTACCGGTTTTCTTACCATAAACCACGTTAGAGGTGATGGTCAGAACAGACTGGGTCGCGATAGCGCCACGGTAGGTGGTCAGTTTCTGAATTTTCTTCATGAAACGTTCAACCAGATCAACGGCGATGTCATCTACGCGAGGATCGTTGTTACCGAACTGTGGATATTCACCTTCGATTTCGAAGTCGATAGCCAGGCCGTCTTCGTCACGGATAGGTTTTACTTTCGCGTATTTGATTGCAGACAGGGAGTCAGCCGCAACGGACAGACCCGCGATACCACAAGCCATGGTACGAACAACGTCACGGTCGTGCAGAGCCATCAGAGACGCTTCGTAGCTGTATTTATCATGCATGTAGTGAATGATATTCAGCGCGGTAACGTACTGTTTAGCCAGCCAGTCCATGAAGTGATCCAGACGATCCAACACATTGTCGTAGTCCAGAACGTCGGCAGTGATTGGTGCTTCTTTAGGACCAACCTGCATTTTCAGTTTTTCATCAACGCCGCCGTTGATAGCGTACAGCATGGTTTTCGCCAGGTTTGCACGAGCACCGAAGAACTGCATTTGCTTACCAACGATCATCGGGCTTACGCAGCATGCGATAGCGTAGTCATCGTTGTTGAAGTCAGGACGCATCAGATCGTCATTCTCGTACTGCAGAGAAGAGGTATCGATGGAGACTTTAGCCGCGTATTTTTTGAAGTTCAGTGGCAGTTTTTCAGACCACAGAATGGTGATGTTTGGCTCCGGAGACGGCCCCATGGTGTACAGGGTGTTCAGGAAGCGGAAGCTGTTTTTGGTCACCAGAGTACGGCCATCAACGCCCATCCCGCCGATAGATTCGGTTGCCCAGATTGGGTCGCCGGAGAACAGCTCATCATATTCAGGGGTACGCAGGAAACGAACCATACGCAGTTTCATGACCAGATGGTCAATCATTTCCTGAGCGTCTTGCTCGTTGATTTTGCCTGCTTTGATGTCGCGCTCGATGTAAGCATCCAGGAAGGTGGATACGCGACCGAAGGACATTGCAGCGCCGTTCTGAGATTTAACTGCAGCCAGGTAGCCGAAGTAAGTCCACTGAATAGCTTCCTGAGCGTTGGTCGCAGGACCGGAGATGTCGTAGCCATATTTAGCAGCCATCTCTTTGATCTGACCCAGCGCGCGGTGCTGTTCGGAGATTTCTTCACGCAGACGGATAGTCGCTTCCAGATCTTCACCGTTTTCCAGTTTGGTTTGCAGTGAGTTGAACTGAGCGAACTTGTCTTTCATCAGATAGTCGATACCGTACAGCGCAACGCGACGGTAGTCACCGATGATACGGCCACGGCCATAGGCATCTGGCAGACCGGTAATAACGCCGGATTTACGGCAGTTCAGGATGTCTTTGGTGTAAACGTCAAACACGCCCTGGTTATGGGTTTTACGGTATTCGGTGAAGATCTTTTTCAGCATCGGGTCAAGTTCACGACCGTATACTTTGCAAGAGCCTTCGACCATTTTGATGCCGCCGAAAGGAATGATGGCGCGTTTCAGAGGAGCATCGGTCTGCAGACCCACGATGGTTTCGAGGGACTTGTTGATGTAGCCCGCATCGTGAGCGGTGATGGTAGACGCGAGGTCGGTATCGAAGTCAACTGGCGCGTGAGTGCTGTTTTCCAGTTTGATGCCTTCCATCACGCTGTCCCACAGTTTGGTAGTTGCGTCGGTAGCACCTGCCAGGAAGGACTCGTCACCCTCGTACGGGGTGTAGTTTTTCTGAATGAAGTCACGGACGTTAACTTCATTCTGCCAGTCGCCTTTAGCAAAACCTTCCCAGGCTGTGGCTAACTTTTCATTTTGCTCGGACATGTAACACCTACCTTCTAATGTGGAGTTCTTAAACCTGCGTACTGACTTAGCTTAGTGCTTGTCGCCACCGCGCAGATAAATTACCCAGTATGTCAACCCAACCAGTAAACCTCCGCCGATGATGTTTCCGATGGTGACTGGAATCAGGTTATCGGTGATGAAGTTCAACACGGTCAGATGCGAGAAACTTTCCGGAGAAGACCCTACTGCGGTCCAGAATTCCGGGCTGGCAAAGTCACGAACCACGATAGCCATCGGGATCATGAACATATTTGCGATGCTGTGCTCAAAGCCGCTGGCAACAAACATGGCAACCGGAAGGATCATAGCAAACATTTTGTCCATCAGGCTGCGGCCGGAGTAGCTCATCCAGACGGCGAGACACACCATCAGATTTGCCAGGATGCCAAGGCAGACGGCCTCAACAAATGTGTGATGCATTTTATGGTCGGCGGTTTGCAGGACATTCAGCCCCCATGCGCCGTTGGCGGTCATATACATGCCAGACAGCCAGATCAGCAGCACAAAGAGTAGAGCACCGACCAGGTTACCGATGTAGACGTTAGCCCAGTTACGCAGTAGCTGGCCCCAGGTGATACGGCCGCTGGCTTTGGCAACGACAATCAGCACGGTGGAGGTAAAGAGGTCTGCACCGCAGATAACGCAAAGAATTAAACCTAATGAGAAGCATGTGCCGCCAATCAGCTTGGCGATTCCAAAAGGAATCGTGGATGTGCCGGTGGTGGCGGTGATGTAGAACACGAAGGCAATCGAAATGAAGACGCCGGCGGTAATCGCTAAGTAAAAGGTCGTTAGCGGTTGTTTCGTTGCTTTATAGACGCCAGCATCTTCGGCAATTTTCGCCATCGCTGGTGGAAGTACTAGATCAAAAGGGTTGTCAGCTTTCACACTAACTCTCTCTTATTTAATTCGGCGAGGAGATACTAACAAAGCATTATAGAGTAAAAATTGATGTGGATCATATCTCGCCAAGCTAATAGGCACTGAAAAAGCAGGTCTTTTCCTGTTTTTCATCTTATTTTATTGATTTTAAAAGAAAAAATAAATTTTAATTATTATAAATAAAATTGAATTTAGCTTCTCCCTTACGCGAGATTGGTTAATTATAATGGGGTATTTTTATATTTTGATAACATTATTACCGTTGTCAAAAAATAACCATTTACCTGAAGTTAACCAAAAAATTACATAATAAATTATTATTGTTGCAATAATAAAAAGGGGCGCAAAAAAGCGCCCCGTAATATAGCTCAGACAAGGTGCTGTGCGCACCTGGAAGTTGTCAGGAAATTACTTTACCTGCCAATATTTGGCTTTAGCACGCTGTAATTTTTCGTATGCGGCCAGCAGAGCCTGATGCGCCGGGAAAGCTTTCAGATCCTTATCCACTGACTGCAGCCCGTAGAATGCAGCTTCACCGCTCATTGCCGCACTGGCGGCATCCACGGCTTCAGCCCCGTACATACGCACGAATGCATTCAGGTATTGCAGAGGCTCGCGCTCTTCTTCCTGAGACAACAGAAGCAGAGTTTGCAGGCAGCGGTAGTAGTTGGCACGTTCCGGGCTAAAGATAGAGGCGTTGAACTCCATGGTCCATTCGGTCCAGATCAGCGCCTGCTCAAGATCGCCGCCCGCTAGCGCCAGCATGGCTTTCAGCTCGCCAATGCGCAGCGTGTACCAGCCGTTATCTTTCCCGGTTGCCAGGCCCAGTAACTCACGCACGCGGGTGAAATCATCATGGCCTTCATCGTCCAGTTGGGCAATCAGATCCAGGTAATCCTGCTGCTCCCATTCGCTGTCCGGCAGAGCAAGAATCGTTTCACGCAGGTGGCTGCCCATGCTGTTGTTGGCCAGCAGCAGGTCGTCGGCAGGGTAAATATCAGACATGCCCGGGACGATAATACGGCAGGCGTAGACGTCCAGATGCTCGTAGTCGGCGATATACACTTCTTGATCTTCCGACTTGAAGATAGCCATCAGTGTGGCGAACTCTTCTTCCGTTGTGCCTGCAAAGCTCCAGTCGGCGAACGGGTAGTCCGCATCCTGCTTGAACATATCCCAGGAAATCAGGCCGCTTGAATCGATGAAGTGTGTTTCCAGATTTGCGTGTTCAGCAACTTCTTCATCGTCGAAGCTTGGCGGCGTAAAGACATCCAGATCTTTCAGACCGCGCCCCTGGAGCAACTCGGTGACGGTACGTTCCAACGCAACGCCAAAATCAGGGTGTGCGCCGAAGGAGGCGAAACAGGTTCCGTTGGCCGGGTTGAACAGTACGACGCAGATAACCGGGTACTTACCGCCCAGAGAACCGTCATACGCAAAAATAGGGAAGCCTTCAGCTTCAAGCGTTTTAATGGACTCCACGACGCCCGGATAGCGGGCCAGCACATCTTGTGGGATCTCTGGCAGGCTGATGCTTTCAGCGATGATGCGGTTTTTGATATGGCGTTCGAAGACTTCAGACAGGCCTTGTACCCGCGCTTCATTAGCGGTGTTGCCCGCAGACATGCCGTTGGAAACATACAGGTTACCAATGATGTTCATCGGGATATAAACGGTCTGCAGGTCTGACTGGCGGGTGAACGGCAGAGCGCAAATACCGCGCTCGTCATTCCCGGACTGCAGATCGATCAGCATCCCGGCGCCGACTTCGTTTTCCGGGTCGTAGAAAGCGCGCAGACGATCGTCGAGGATGCCTTCAGGCAGTTGGTCATCTTCCGGCAGCGGGAACCATTTCTCGTTCGGGTAATGCACGAACGGGCCGTTTGCAATCGTATCGCCCAGCCAGAAGTCAGCGAAGAAGTAGTTGGTCGACAGACGTTCAAAATATTCACCCAGCGCGGATGCCAGCGCCGCTTTTTTGGTCGCGCCTTTACCGTTGGTGAAGCACAGGGCGCTGTCTTTGTCACGGATATGCACTGACCAAACGTTTGGTACCGGGTTAAGCCAGGAGGCTTCTTCGATATTAAAACCGAGATCGGTCAGCTTTTTCTGGAAGCGAGCGATGGAGTCTTCCAGGGCGGCATCTTTGCCAGGGATAAATGTCTGGGTCATGGGGTTCACTTTAATGGTACGCAAAACGCGCAATGATACGGGTTTTACCGGGCAGACGCTATCTTCAGCCCGGTGCAGGCGACGCTAGCATAACAGGCTATGCCTGCTTACAGTAACTCGCTGTTATGGTAGTAAAATGACTGGCCGTTATTGGGCATGTCCGTCATATCGCGTTACCGTCGGAAATCGGGCAGTTTTTTCGCTTGCCGGAAGATTGTGTTGTGTGATTTTGCTCACATTGGTCTTCCGCGAGGGATTAACCGTTGCAACACTGCGTCGCTGAATGATAAAACCGATAATGTAATAAAAACTTATTGCTCGAGGCGTGGTGAGGGGAAATGACACAGGTATACAATTTTAGTTCTGGCCCGGCGATGCTGCCGGCTGAAGTACTTCGTCGTGCACAACAGGAGCTGTGCGACTGGCACGGTCTGGGCACTTCCGTAATGGAAATTAGCCACCGTGGTAAAGAGTTTATTCAGGTCGCTGAAGAGGCGGAAAAAGATTTTCGCGATCTGCTGCAAATCCCCTCCAACTATAAAGTTTTATTCTGCCACGGCGGCGGGCGCGGTCAGTTTGCAGGCGTGCCGCTGAATATTCTCGGTGACAAAACCACCGCCGACTACATTGACGGCGGCTACTGGGCAAATAGCGCAATTAAAGAAGCGAAAAAATACTGTCAGCCGGTTGCCCATGACGTAAAAATCACCGTGGACGGTAAGCGCGCTATCAAGCCGATGAGCGAATGGCAGGTGTCTGATAACAGCGCGTTTCTGCATTATTGCCCGAACGAGACAATTGACGGTATTTCGATAGACGAAACCCCTGATTTTGGTGATACCGTCGTTGCCGCTGATTTCTCTTCTACTATTCTGTCTCGCCCTATCGACGTCAGCCGTTTCGGTGTGATCTATGCAGGTGCACAGAAAAACATCGGCCCTGCGGGCCTGACTCTGGTCGTTGTTCGTGAGGATCTGCTGGGCAAAGCGCATAAAGCGTGCCCGTCGATTATCGATTACACCGTGCTGAACGACAATGACTCAATGTTTAACACGCCGCCGACTTTTGCCTGGTATCTGGCAGGCCTGGTCTTTAAATGGCTGAAAGAGCAGGGCGGCGTTGCCTCGATGGATCGTATCAATCAGGCCAAGGCTGAATTGCTGTACGGCGTCATTGATAACAGCGATTTCTATCGTAACGATGTTGCGGCTTCCAACCGTTCACGCATGAACGTTCCTTTCCAACTGGCGGATAGTGCGCTGGACAAAGTGTTCCTTGAGGAGTCCTTCGCTGCTGGCCTGCATTCTCTAAAAGGCCACCGCGTTGTCGGTGGCATGCGCGCGTCGATTTATAACGCGATGCCACTTGATGGCGTCAAAGCGTTGACTGACTTCATGGTGGACTTCGAGCGTCGCCACGGTTAATTAATGCATTAGCAATTCGCCCCGCGGCCCGTCTGCGGGGTTTTTATTCTGTTTGAGTTGAGAGTATTTTTCCCATGCTGGAATCCCTGACGTTACAACCCATCGCGCTGGTCGACGGCACCATTAATCTGCCGGGTTCAAAAAGCGTGTCTAACCGCGCGCTGCTGCTGGCCGCGCTGGCCAAAGGCACCACGGTGCTGACCAATCTGCTGGATAGCGATGATGTCCGCCATATGCTTAACGCGCTTAAGGCGCTGGGCGTGAGCTATACGCTTTCGGCGGATCGTACCCGTTGTGAAGTCACCGGCGTGGCCGGGCCTCTGGAGGCACAAGGTGAGCTGGAACTCTTTTTAGGGAATGCTGGCACCGCTATGCGTCCGCTGGCTGCAGCGTTGTGTCTTG
The DNA here is from genome assembly GCF_900177785.1 of Cedecea sp. NFIX57. Classification (NCBI taxonomy): domain Bacteria; kingdom Pseudomonadati; phylum Pseudomonadota; class Gammaproteobacteria; order Enterobacterales; family Enterobacteriaceae; genus Cedecea; species Cedecea sp. NFIX57. The sequence continues at coordinate 14,041 of NZ_FXAS01000022.1, forward strand.
GTAGTAACAATATTGTGCTGACCGGCGAGCCGCGCATGAAAGAGCGTCCAATCGGCCATCTTGTCGATGCGCTGCGCCAGGGCGGGGCGAACATTGAGTATCTTGAGCAAGAGAATTACCCGCCGCTGCGTCTGCGTGGTGGCTTTGGTGGTGGCAAGGTTGAAGTGGACGGCAGCGTATCCAGCCAGTTCCTGACCGCACTACTGATGACCGCGCCTCTGGCTGCACATGACACTGAAATCACCATTAAAGGTGAGCTGGTTTCCAAGCCTTATATCGATATCACGCTGCATCTGATGAAAACCTTCGGCGTGGAAGTTGAAAACCGTGACTATCGCAGCTTCCTGATTCGCGGTGCACAGCAGTATCAATCTCCAGGAGCATACCTCGTAGAAGGTGATGCATCCTCAGCTTCTTACTTCCTGGCCGCAGGGGCAATTAAAGGCGGTGTGGTAAAGGTCACCGGCATCGGGCGTAACAGCGTGCAGGGCGATATCCGCTTTGCTGATGTGCTTGAGAAAATGGGCGCCAAAGTGATCTGGGGCGATGACTTCATTAGCTGTGAACGTGGTGAACTAAACGCTATCGACATGGACATGAACCATATCCCGGATGCGGCAATGACTATCGCGACAGCGGCCCTGTTTGCTAAAGGCACGACCACGCTGCGCAATATCTATAACTGGCGTGTAAAAGAGACCGATCGTCTGAGCGCAATGGCGACGGAGTTACGGAAAGTTGGCGCAGAAGTTGAAGAGGGCGAAGACTATATTCGCGTTACGCCACCGGCTAAACTGACGTTTGCTGAGATTGGCACTTACAACGATCACCGTATGGCGATGTGTTTCTCGTTGGTGGCGTTGTCTGATACGCCAGTGACAATTCTTGATCCAGGCTGCACGGCGAAAACTTTCCCTGATTATTTCGAGCAGCTAGCACGCATCAGTACCCCAGCATAATGTTTGTAAAACCGCATCGTCTGATGCGGTTTTTCTTTCTCTCTACGATTCCTTACAACGCCCGTTGCGCAATTCTTCTACACTCAGCCTGATTCCCGTGGATATTTGCCTGGAAAGATAACAGTCCTGGCGGTTGCGGCGTATAATGCGCGGCGTTTACCACCCGCGAATCCAGCGATAGAGGAGAAAACGATGACGGCATCCGCCCCGGTAATAACGATTGATGGCCCAAGTGGCGCCGGTAAAGGCACGCTTTGTAAGGCCATGGCCGAAGCGCTGCAGTGGCATCTGCTGGACTCTGGTGCGATTTATCGCGTTCTGGCGCTCGCTGCGTTACATCACCATGTTGATGTGGCTTCCGAAGACGCCCTGGTGCCTCTTGCGGCCCACCTGGACGTTCGGTTTATTTCTACCGAAGGCAATCTGGAAGTGGTCCTGGAAGGGGAAGACGTTAGCGCTGAAATCCGCACTCAGGAAGTGGCAAATGCGGCTTCTCAGGTGGCGGCGTTCCCTCGCGTGCGGGAAGCCTTGCTGCGCCGTCAGCGTGCTTTCCGTGAAGCGCCGGGCCTGATTGCCGACGGACGGGATATGGGAACCGTTGTATTCCCAGATGCGCCGGTGAAAATTTTCCTTGATGCCTCCTCTGAAGAGCGCGCCCACAGGCGCATGCTACAGTTGCAGGGGAAAGGCTTTAGTGTTAACTTTGAGCGCCTTTTGGCCGAGATAAAGGAACGCGACGATCGCGACCGCAATCGGTCTGTAGCGCCGTTAGTGCCTGCTGCCGATGCTTTAGTACTGGATTCAACCAGTATGAGCATTGAGCAAGTAATTGAAAAAGCGCTACAATACGCCCGTGAAAAGCTGGCGCTCGCTTGAGATAGCGACCCATTTTGTAGTACCCCCGCTGCAACGGAGTGTGAGCGGGTATGTAAAACAACCCCATCCGGCATGACGCCAGATGGACGTTAATCTAACTTTTGAAGATTAAACATGACTGAATCTTTTGCTCAACTATTTGAAGAATCCCTTAAAACAATCGAAACCCGTCCGGGTTCCATCGTTCGTGGCGTTGTTGTTGCTATCGACAAAGACGTCGTTCTGGTTGATGCGGGCCTGAAATCTGAATCTGCAATCCCTGCAGAGCAGTTCAAAAACGCAGCTGGCGAACTGGAAATTCAGGTTGGCGACGAAGTTGACGTTGCGCTGGACGCAGTAGAAGACGGCTTCGGTGAAACCCTGCTGTCCCGTGAGAAAGCTAAACGTCACGAAGCTTGGATCACGCTGGAAAAAGCTTACGAAGAAGCTGAAACTGTGGTCGGTGTTATCAACGGCAAAGTTAAAGGTGGCTTCACTGTTGAGCTGAACGGTATTCGTGCGTTCCTGCCAGGTTCCCTGGTTGACGTTCGTCCAGTTCGTGACACTCTGCACCTCGAAGGCAAAGAGCTTGAGTTCAAAGTGATCAAGCTGGACCAGAAACGCAACAACGTTGTTGTTTCCCGTCGTGCGGTTATCGAGTCTGAGAACAGCGCAGAGCGCGATCAGCTGCTCGAAAACCTGCAAGAAGGCATGGAAGTTAAAGGTATCGTTAAGAACCTCACTGACTACGGTGCATTCGTTGACCTGGGTGGCGTTGATGGCCTGCTGCACATCACCGATATGGCATGGAAACGCGTTAAGCATCCAAGCGAAATCGTGAACGTTGGCGACGAAATCACTGTTAAAGTGCTGAAGTTCGACCGCGAACGTACCCGTGTTTCCCTCGGCCTGAAACAGCTGGGCGAAGATCCATGGGTAGCTATCGCTAAGCGTTATCCAGAAGGTACCAAACTGACTGGTCGCGTGACCAACCTGACTGACTACGGCTGCTTCGTTGAAATCGAAGAAGGCGTTGAAGGCCTGGTTCACGTTTCCGAAATGGATTGGACCAACAAAAACATCCACCCATCCAAAGTTGTTAACGTTGGTGATGTAGTGGAAGTTATGGTTCTGGATATCGACGAAGAACGTCGTCGTATCTCCCTGGGTCTGAAGCAGTGCAAAAACAACCCATGGCAGCAGTTCGCTGAGACCCACAACAAAGGCGATCGCGTTGAAGGTAAAATCAAGTCTATCACTGACTTCGGTATCTTCATCGGCCTGGACGGTGGCATCGACGGCCTGGTTCACCTGTCTGACATCTCCTGGAACGTTGCAGGCGAAGAAGCAGTACGTGAATACAAAAAAGGCGACGAAATTGCAGCCGTTGTTCTGCAGGTTGACGCAGAGCGTGAGCGTATCTCCCTGGGCGTTAAACAGCTCGCAGAAGATCCGTTCAACAACTACGTTGCGCTGAACAAGAAAGGTACTATCGTTACTGGTAAAGTAACGGCAGTTGACGCGAAAGGTGCTACAGTTGAATTAGCAGATGGCGTAGAAGGCTACCTGCGTGCTTCTGAAGCTTCACGTGACCGCGTTGAAGATGCAACTCTGGTTCTGAACGTTGGCGACGATGTTGAAGCTAAATTCACCGGCGTTGATCGTAAAAACCGTGTTGTAAGCCTGTCTGTTCGTGCTAAAGACGAAGCTGACGAGAAAGATGCAATTGCGACTGTTAACAACAAACAGGAAGAAGGCAACTTCTCTAACGCAATGGCTGAAGCATTCAAAGCAGCTAAAGGCGAGTAATCGTCCGAGCGTTGTATCCCGGCTTCTGCCAGGGTATAAAATCAGGGCGGCTTCGGCCGCCCTTGTTCGATTGATAGCTGTAAGCTAATTTTCCTGAAAGGAAACCGGAGGAATCATGACCAAGTCAGAATTGATTGAAAGACTTGCAACCCAGCAATCTCACATCCCTGCGAAAGCAGTAGAAGATGCGGTGAAGGAAATGCTGGAGCATATGGCCTCTACGCTCGCCGAGGGTGAACGTATTGAAATCCGGGGTTTCGGCAGTTTCTCCTTACACTATCGCGCTCCTCGCACCGGACGTAACCCAAAAACCGGCGACAAAGTGGATCTGGAAGGCAAATACGTTCCACACTTTAAGCCAGGCAAAGAGTTGCGTGACCGCGCCAATATTTACGGCTAATTCCTTAGAGTTAGCAAAAATGGCATCTCAAATGAGGTGCCATTTTTTTTACTGATTTTACTATTTTTGCGAGCGCCTTCCCGCAGGCTAACGCAACATTGTGAAGTCAGGCTCAGTGCACCCCATCCCATCACGTATTTCCCCGATCACTTTCTGATTTAATCTCAAGATTCCCGCACACTTCCTGCACCAAGGAGGTGGATGTGTTTTCTATTCCTGCCGTTGCTGGCGCCGTTCTGATTAGCGCTTTTCCATTGCTATGGTTGCCCGTTATCCCGGAGCAAAAGAGTATTTTGCTACTTCTGGCGGCTACGCTGGTACTGGCAAGCATTTTAGGCCGTACCGCCTGGATCCGTTATCTGGTGTTGTGTCTTTTGTTATTAATCTGGAACCTGCTGAGTGCGCGGCAAATGCTGGATATGTTCTCTGAATTCGGGGAGAAACCGCTGACCGTGCAGGTGAAAATTATGAGAAGTGATGGCGAAAAACGGCATGAGCTGCGAATAGTCAAACGGGATGATCGTTACCTGTTTCCTGCTCCAGGTGTTGTGTTGCAAAACAGCGTATTGCCAGAGCCCGTTTGTGAAGGGCAAACGTGGTTAATGACGCTACGTCTTCGCCCGGTGCATGGGCGTCTTAATGAGGGTATTTTTGACGGGCAGCGCTATGCACTTTCGCAGATGCTGCCGTTTAGTGGCAGAGTATTGAAGGCAAACTTACTATCAGATAGCTGCAATATTAGAGGCAAATGGCTCCAGCAAGCTCAACATGCCACTGCACATCTCCCATGGCAGGGAGTGCTTATCGCGCTGGGTTTTGGGGAGCGAATAGATGTCAGCGCAGACGTCAAAAAAATCATGCGTGACACCGGCACAGCGCATCTGATGGCTATTTCTGGACTGCATATTGCGTTAGCCGGTGGGATTGGCTGGCTGTTCGCCCGGGCTGTGCAATTTTGTCTACCCGCCTCGATGATAGGGTTTCGTTTCCCTTTATTGATGAGCTTTAGCGTTGCGCTCTTTTACACCTGGCTATCGGGGATGAATCCGCCAGCGGTCAGAACCCAGGTTGGGATGGGCATTTGGGCAATACTACGTTTGAGCGGCAGAAAGTGGTCATCCTGGGATGTGTTGTTGTGTTGTGTCGCGGGCATCGTGTTTAGTGAACCGATGACGATTTTGTCTGAAAGTCTTTGGCTTTCCGCGCTTGCGGTCTGTGGGCTTATTTTTTGGTACCAGTGGGTGCCGCTGCCACGTATGACGGTAAATCGTTGGTTCCGGCCTTTTGCCGATCTGCTTTATTTGCAAATTGGAATCACGTTACTGCTTATCCCACTGCAGGTGGTCCTCTTTCATGGCATCAGTTTGACTTCGTTGGCCGCTAATCTCTTCGCTGTGCCGTGGATTACCTTCGTTAGCGTACCCCTAATTTTAGCCGGCATGGCGTTCGGAGAAGTCCCTGTCACTGGCGAGGTGCTTTGGGCACTGGCCGATAAATCACTTGGGGGGGTATTCGGGTTATTGGCTGGGTTGCCGGAAGGGTGGAAAGAACTCGATCGCCGTTATCAATTTCTGGCGTTCATTGCCTGGTGGGCCATAGTGATATGGCGATTCGGTTTTTGGCGAAGCTCTTCCGCTACGGCTGCGGCAGTGTTGCTTATGATGACGCTTCCCTTTTGGCGTAAGCCGGGGGCCAATAGCTGGGCCGTCCATATGCTTGATGTGGGACATGGGCTTGCCATGGTGATTGAGCGTGAAGGGAAAGCGTTACTCTACGACACGGGCAACGCATGGCCTGGGGGAGACGCGGCTAAAACCGTGATTATTCCCTGGTTAAAATGGCGAAACCTTCTGCCAGAGCACGTCATTATTAGCCATGAGCACCTTGATCATATCGGCGGATTGAAAAGTCTTAAGCAGCAGTGGCCTGCCTTAAATATTCGTAGCCCTTTGCGCTGGGAGGGACATGAGCCTTGCTTTCGTGGTCAACAATGGGCATGGCAAGAGATTCAATTCGATGTGCTGTGGCCACCCGAAGAGTATGAGGGGAGCAGCAACAATCGCTCTTGTGTGGTTAAAGTTAGTCACGGAGGATTCAGCCTTTTGCTTACGGGGGACCTGGAGGCAAATGCAGAATTGGCTATGCTGAGAAAACGGTGGCAAACGCTAGAAGCCAATATCTTGCAGGTACCTCATCACGGGAGCCGCACGTCGTCCAGCGGCCCTTTACTGAGAGCCATTTCAGGCAGCGTGGCGTTGGCTTCTGCTTCCAGGTTCAACGCCTGGCGTTTACCGTCTTCAACAATTATCAATCGTTACCGAAAATACGGTTATCAGTGGCATGACACGGCTCAATCAGGGCAGCTGACAATTGAAATAAAGGGTGATAAATGGCAAATCTCTGGCTTCAGAGAACAAATATTGCCCCGTTGGTATCATCAGTGGTTTGGCGTCACCCGAGATAATGGGTAGAATATGCGGCTATTTCATAAAAGGCTGGTTCGACTTAATGCAGAACGATAAAGATCTCTCCACATGGCAGACTTTCCGCCGGCTCTGGCCGATGATTTCCCCCTTTAGAACGGGTCTGATTGTGGCTGGGATAGCGTTAATCCTTAATGCGGCGAGTGATACCTATATGCTTTCGCTGCTTAAACCATTACTGGATGATGGTTTTGGTAAAACGGACTCTTCTGTACTGCTATGGATGCCTCTGGCGGTGATTGCGTTGATGCTACTGCGCGGCGTGACCAGTTATGTTTCAAGCTACTGTATTTCATGGGTGTCTGGCATGGTGGTCATGAACATGCGCCGTCGCCTGTTCAGCCACATGATGGGGATGCCGGTTTCATTTTTCGACCAGCAGTCTACCGGAACGTTACTCTCCCGTATTACCTATGACTCGGAGCAGGTTGCCTCCTCTTCCTCTGGCGCACTGATCACCGTTGTTCGTGAAGGGGCATCAATTATTGGCCTGTTTGTACTGATGTTCTGGTACAGCTGGCAGCTTTCAGTGATCCTGATTGTGTTAGCACCCATTGTGTCTTTTGCTATTCGCTTTGTTTCTAAGCGCTTCCGTAATATCAGCAAAAACATGCAGAACACCATGGGGCAGGTGACGACCAGCGCAGAGCAGATGCTGAAAGGGCACAAAGAAGTGCTTATTTTCGGTGGCCAGCAGGTAGAGACCGATCGTTTTGACAAGGTCAGTAACCGCATGCGTAATCAGGGGATGAAGCTGGTTTCAGCCTCTTCTATCTCCGATCCGATTATTCAGCTCATTGCTTCCCTGGCGTTGGCCTTTGTGCTTTATGCCGCCAGCTTCCCAAGCGTTATGGAAACCCTGACTGCCGGTACCATTACCGTGGTGTTCTCCTCGATGATTGCGCTAATGCGTCCGCTTAAGTCACTGACTAACGTCAACGCTCAATTCCAGCGCGGGATGGCAGCATGCCAAACGTTGTTCTCTATCCTTGACTCGGAGCAGGAAAAGGACGAGGGCAAGCTCGTTATCGAACGTTCTAAGGGTGATGTTGAATTCCGCAACGTGACCTTCACCTATCCAGGCCGTGATGTTCCTGCTCTGCGTAACATCAATCTGACCATTCCTGCCGGAAAAACCGTTGCGCTGGTAGGGCGCTCAGGTTCGGGTAAATCGACTATTGCCAGTCTGATCACGCGTTTCTACGAGCAGCAGGAAGGTGAAATCCTCATTGACGGGCATGATGTACGTGAATACACCCTTGCATCTCTGCGCAATCAGGTGGGGCTGGTGTCCCAAAATGTTCATCTCTTTAACGATACCGTAGCGAATAATATTGCCTACGCTCGTACCGGCGAGTATTCCCGTGAGGATATCGAAAAGGCCGCGCGTATGGCCTATGCGATGGACTTCATCAGCAAAATGGACAACGGGTTGGATACCATGATCGGTGAGAATGGTGTGCTTCTCTCCGGCGGCCAGCGTCAGCGTATAGCCATTGCTCGTGCACTGCTGCGTGACAGCCCAATCCTGGTTCTGGATGAGGCAACTTCTGCGCTCGACACGGAATCAGAGCGTGCTATTCAATCCGCTTTGGATGAACTGCAAAAAAACCGTACATCACTGGTGATTGCTCACCGTCTGTCGACGATTGAGCAGGCCGATGAAATCGTGGTGGTAGAAGATGGCCGCATCGTCGAGCGCGGGCCTCACCTGGAGCTGCTGGCCCATCGCGGCGTCTATGCCCAGCTACATAAGATGCAATTCGGCGAATGATAGAGCGTATCTGGTCGGGAAAATCACCTCTCTACCTGCTGCTGTTGCCGCTTTCCTGGCTTTATGGCCTGGTGAGCGGCGTTATTCGCCTGTCTTACCGTCTTGGTCTGCGTGCCACATGGCGTGCCCCTGTGCCTGTGGTGGTGGTTGGAAACCTGACGGCGGGGGGAAACGGGAAAACGCCTGTTGTTATCTGGCTTGTGGAGCAGCTCCAGCAGCGCGGTGTGCGAGTTGGCGTTGTGTCCCGGGGCTACGGCGGGAAAGCCGCTGCTTATCCTTTGCTGCTTGACGCAAAAACCACGCCCTCGGAAGCAGGAGACGAACCGGTACTTATTTTTCAACGTACCGGAGCCCCCGTTGCCGTTGCCCCAAAACGCAGCGAGGCTGTAAAAGCCCTCATCGCGGCTGAAGCTCCGCAAATCATTATTACCGATGATGGCCTGCAGCATTACGCCCTGGCGCGTGATAAAGAAATTGTTGTTATTGATGGTGCCCGCCGATTCGGTAATGGCTGGTGGTTGCCTGCCGGGCCAATGCGCGAAAGAGCGGGGCGTCTACGCAGCGTGGACGCGGTCATCGTAAACGGTGGGGACCCTCAGGCTGGCGAAATCGCCATGCGCCTGAAGCCAGGTCTCGCCATTAACGTACTCACGGGTGAACGTCGCCCGGTAACAGATTTTACTGACGTTGTGGCAATGGCCGGGATTGGTCATCCACCGCGTTTCTTTGCCACGCTGGAGCAGTGCGGTATTGTGCCGGTGAAAACTGTTGCACTGGCCGATCATCAGGCCATTAGCGAGCAGGACATGTCAGCTATCGCGACGGCGGAACAAGTCGTACTAATGACGGAAAAAGATGCCGTAAAATGCCGTGCGTTTGCTGGGGGCCACACAAACTGGTGGTATCTGCCTGTAGATGCGCAGCTCGATTCACCTCTCGCGGAAACGCTCCTCAAGCAATTACTGGCGCTGGTGCGTTAATCTCTGCGGCACCGGTTATTCGTTCGTTGATTACAGGTGTGCCATGGCCGTTTCACAACTTTCATTACGAGCAGCCCGAAATCTTCACCTTGCAGCCCAGGGGTTACTTCAAAAACCTCGCCGTCGTGCACGTCCCTCTGACGTCACCGACGCGATATCCCGCATGTCGTTGCTGCAAATTGACACCATTAATATTGTTGCCCGCAGCCCTTACCTGGTCTTGTTCAGTCGCCTTGGGCAATATGAATCCGGCTGGCTTGACGGTGCCCTGGCGAGCGGAGAGCTTATCGAATACTGGGCACATGAAGCTTGTTTTTTGCCGAAAAAAGATTTTGCGCTCATTCGCCACCGGATGCTGAGCCCTGAAAACATGGGCTGGAAATATCGGCCTGAATGGATGAAGGAGCATGCGGAAGATATCGGCCAGCTGCTCGCTTATATCAAAGACAATGGCCCCGTCCGCTCCGCTGATTTTGAGCATCCACGCAAAGGCGCGAGCGGTTGGTGGGAATGGAAGCCACAGAAAAAACATCTTGAGGGGTTATTTACCGCCGGGCAGGTGATGGTGACGGAGCGGCGTAATTTCCAACGAGTATATGATTTAACCCATCGCGTTATGCCGCAGTGGAACGATGCCCAGCATCTGATTGAGCAGCCCGAGGCTGAGCTACTCATGTTGGAAAACAGCGCCCGTAGCCTGGGGATCTTTCGTCCAGAATGGCTCGCTGATTACTACCGACTGAAAAACATTGCGTTAAAACCCCTGATAGAAAGCTGGCTTTCATCGGGGAACGTCATTCGCGTCCAGGTCGATAAACTGGGCGATATGCTGTTGCATCATTCGCTGCTCCCGCTGCTTGAAAAAGCGCAACAAAATCAGCTTAACGCGACCCACAGCGCTGTGCTCTCACCTTTTGACCCGGTCGTTTGGGATCGCCGCAGAGCAGAAGTGTTGTTTAACTTTTCCTATCGGCTGGAATGTTATACCCCGGCGGAAAAGCGCCGCTATGGTTATTTTGTTTTGCCACTACTGCACAAAGGGACTCTCGTTGGCAGGATAGATGCAAAAATGCATCGCAAGCTGGGGCAACTGGAGGTGATAAGCCTCCATCTGGAAGAGGGTGTAAAAGTCACCGAGGCTTTGCAGGAAGGGCTTCGTGGCGCATTGACAGAATTTGCTCGCTGGCAATCCGCCACGCATCTTACCCTGGGTATTTTGCCTGCTGAACTAAGAGAAAACTGGGGCGATGGTTGGGAAATGGCCCCGGCTGGCTAGTCATTTATGCTATTCTGGTGCCGTTGATGGCACTCATCTGGAGTAATTATGGAAAGTCGTTTACTTGAAATCATTGCCTGCCCGGTTTGTAACGGCAAGCTCTACTATAACCAGGAAAAGCAAGAGCTTATCTGCAAGCCTGATGGCCTGGCCTTCCCGCTGCGTGACGGTATTCCGGTTCTGCTGGAAAGTGAAGCCCGTACGCTGACTTCAGACGAGACCAATCCATGAGTTTTGTCGCCATTATTCCAGCCCGATATGCGTCTACGCGTCTGCCGGGCAAGCCTTTAAAAGAGATTAACGGCAAAGCAATGGTTCTGCATGTGCTGGATCGTGCACGTGAATCCGGCGCTGAACGTATCATCGTCGCGACCGATCACCCGGAAGTTGCGCGCGTCGTTGAAGCTGCGGGTGGAGAAGTTTGCCTGACCAGCCCCGATCATCAGTCCGGTACCGAACGCCTGGCGGAAGTGATTGAGAAATGTGGTTTCAGTGACGACACGGTAATCGTGAACGTACAGGGCGATGAGCCAATGATCCCACCGGTGATTATTCAGCAGGTTGCTAACAACGTTGCGAACAGTAAAGCCGGCATGGCGACCCTCGCAGTTCCCATTGAATCTGCGGAAGAAGCGTTTAATCCGAATGCGGTAAAAGTGGTTATGGATGCGCAGGGCTATGCGCTCTATTTCTCTCGCGCCACTATTCCGTGGGATCGTGAGCGTTTTGCCACTTCACGTGAAGAGATTGGCGATACCTTCCTACGCCATATCGGCATCTATGGCTATCGTGCTGGCTTCATCCGCCGCTACGTCAGCTGGGCACCGAGCCAGCTCGAGCAAATCGAAATGCTTGAGCAGCTTCGCGTCTTGTGGAACGGCGAAAAAATTCACGTTGCCGTGGCGAAAGCCATCCCAAGTATCGGTGTGGACACCCCGGAAGATCTTGAACGCGTCCGTCTCGCAATGCGTTAATTCACCTGCAGCGTGAAGAATAAAACCGGCTAACCAGGCCGGTTTTTCTTTTTCTGAAACCCAATTGATCTGGAGTGGTGACAACTTCGCCTGGTGCGCTCATTATTAAATCAACAGTATTACCAGGGGAAATCGGTATGGAATTGCTGCGTAAGGAGCTAAGTCACCTGCTGGGTGAGAAATTAAGCCGTATTGAGTGCATCAGCGAACATGCGGAAACGGCGCTTTGGTCGCTCTATGACAGCGGCGGTCATGCGATGCCGCTGCTTGCAAAAAGCTTTACCTCGCCGGGCCTGGCGACGCAGTTGGCTTGGAAAATGTCGATGCTGGCGCGTTCAGGCACAGTCCGCATGCCGGTGGTCTACGGCGTGCTGACTCATGAAGAACATCCAGGCCCGGACGTTTTGCTAATGGAGCGCCTGCGAGGGGTTCCCGGTGAAGCGCCGACCCGCACCCCAAACCGCTGGGAGCAGCTCAAAGACCAGATTGTTGAGGGGCTGCTGGCCTGGCATCGAGTGGATAGCAGCGGCTGTGTGGGGAACGTCGACAGCACTCAGGAAAATATCTGGCCGCATTGGTACCGGCAGCGGGTTGAAGTGCTCTGGACTACGCTCAACCAGTACCAGAACACCGGGTTAACAATGCAGGACAAACGCATTTTGTTCCGCACTCGCGAATGTTTGCCGCGTATGTTTGAAGACTTCAGCGATAACTGCGTGCTTATCCACGGCAATTTTTCCCTTCGCAGTATGCTAAAGGATTCCCGAAGCGATCAATTGCTGGCAATGGTTAACCCCGGGGTTATGCTTTGGGCACCGCGAGAATATGAGCTGTTTCGTCTGGCTGAGCCCGGCCAGGCCGAAAGTCTACTTTGGCATTATTTACAGCGTGCTCCGGTCGCCGAATCTTTCCTCTGGCGGCGCTGGCTATATGTGCTGTGGGATGAGATTGCGCAGTTGCTGCAAACCGGCCGCTTGAACAGGCCGGTTTTTGACAATGCCTCTAAGTCATTGCTGCCCTGGCTCTCCTGAAGGACCCTTCAGCCACTGCCACAGGCGCCCGAGGGTTTCATAGCCCACGCGCTCGCTGTGCATCAGCCACACCGGGTCGGGGATAGCCTTTTCCCACGGGTTTAGCGGAGAGGTTATCGCCAACTGATTAGCCGGGGCGGGAAGAGGATTCAGCCCGGCCCGGGTAAAGAAGATCATCGCCCGTGGCAGGTGTGAAGCTGACGTCACCAGAATAAACGGCTGCTGGCCTATCAGCTTCGCGACGGCATGTGCCTCCTCTTCTGTGTCTTTTGGCGAGTCCAGCGTAATGATGTCGTCTCTGGCAACGCCGAGGCTTTCCGCAACCCTGGCGCCCGCTTCCGCGGTACTGACGGAGTTTGTCATTGCTCTGGCTCCGGTAAAGATAAGTTTTGCCCCCGGATTGAGCTGTTTCAGACGAATCGCTTCGGCGAGCCGAGGTAAACTGTTATCGATCAGATTTGAGCTGGGGGCCCAGTCCGGGTTCCAGGTATAACCGCCCCCCAGCACAACGATGTAGCGAGCGTTGTCGCCGTGCTGACGAGTGGCGTAAGTGTCCTCGATAGGCTTTAGCATCCAGTCCGCGACGGGCTGCAGGCTAATCAGAAAAAGCACCAGCCAACTGGCCGTGAGTAACCCTTTGGCTGTTTTTTGCCAGCGGGTAAACCACAGCAGTGCCAGAGCCACGCCCATGGTTAACAGCAGGAATGGTAGGGGAAGCAGCAGACCACCAATGATTTTTTTCAGTATAAAAAGCATGAAATTCGGATCCTTTTTAACCATCCAGCAGGTAAACCCCCGTGATATTACACCAGATGGGTTCATTCTCGCCCCGCCTGTGCCAAAATAGCGGTTTTGTCAGATGACCTCTTTTGCCACGGAGCTGTACCCATGGGTGACCGCAATTTTGACGATATTGCCGAGAAGTTTTCGCACAATATCTATGGCACAACCAAAGGCCAGTTGCGGCAGGCGATTCTCTGGCAGGATCTGGATGCTTTCCTGGCAACACAGCCCGCAACCCTAAAGGTGTTGGATGCCGGTGGTGGGGAGGGGCAAACGGCTACCCGTTTTGCTGAACGGGGTCACGAAGTCGTGCTTTGTGATGTATCCGCCGAAATGATTGCACGTGCAAAAATGCTCGCTCAGGAGAAAGGTGTGAGCGACAACATGCATTTTGTACAATCTGCCGCTCAGGATATGGCTCAACATTTGGAAAGCCCGGTTGATCTGATATTGTTTCATGCTGTGCTTGAATGGGTCACCGATCCTCAGGCCGTGCTAAAAGCGCTTTGGGATTGTTTGCGTCCCGGCGGCACTTTGTCGCTAATGTTCTACAATGCAAACGGCCTGCTGATGCGAAACATGTTTGTCGGAAACTTCGAATATGTACTGCAGGGGATGAAAAAAAATAAGCGCAAAACCCTTTCGCCCGACAATCCGCTGCAGCCAGAACAGGTTTACCACTGGCTGGAGCAAATTGGCTGGCAAATTACCGGTAAAACCGGCGTGCGGGTGTTTCACGATTACCTGCGAGATAAACACAAACAACGAGATGGTTTTGACGATTTGCTGACGCTGGAGACGCGTTATTGTCGGCAGGAGCCGTTTATCAGTCTCGGCCGCTATATTCACGTAACCGCGTTTAAGCCGCAGAGCCAAGGATAAATTATGAGTGATTTTTCCCAGACAGTGCCTGAACTGGTTGCCTGGGCCAGGAAAAATGATTTTTCGATCTCGCTACCTACGGAGCGCCTGACGTTTTTGCTGGCCGTGGCCACCTTAAACGGCGAGCGTCTTGATGGCGAGCTGAGCGAGGGAGAGCTGATTGATGCTTTTCGTCACGTCAGCGATGGTTTTGAGCAAACGAGCGAAACCATCAACGTGCGCGCTAACAACGCCATCAATGATATGGTTCGTCAGCGTTTGCTAAATCGCTTTGTAAGTGAGCTAACCGAAGGCAATGCCATTTATCGCCTGACGCCTCTGGGGATTGGCATCACTGACTACTACATTCGCCAGCGTGAGTTTTCCACGCTGCGTCTGTCTATGCAGCTTTCTATTGTTGCGGGCGAACTTAAGCGCGCAGCTGATGCGGCCGATGAAGGTGGCGATGAGTTCCACTGGCATCGCAATGTTTATGCGCCGCTGAAGTATTCCGTGGCGGAGATTTTCGACAGTATCGATCTCACCCAGCGCATCATGGATGAGCAGCAGCAGCAGGTAAAAGATGACATTGCCCAACTGCTGAACAAAGACTGGCGAGCGGCGATTTCAAGCTGTGAGCTGCTGCTGTCAGAGACATCTGGCACGCTACGTGAACTGCAGGATACGCTCGAAGCCGCGGGGGATAAGCTGCAGGCCAACCTGCTGCGCGTTCAGGATTCAACGCTGGGCCGCGACGATCTTCACTTTGTAGACCGCCTGGTGTTCGACCTGCAAAGCAAACTCGATCGCATTATCAGCTGGGGCCAGCAGGCTATTGACCTGTGGATTGGCTACGACCGCCACGTGCATAAATTTATCCGTACCGCTATCGATATGGATAAAAACCGTGTCTTTGCTCAGCGTCTGCGTCAGTCGGTGCAAAGCTACTTCGATGCGCCATGGGCACTGACCTACTCCAGCGCCGATCGCCTGCTGGATATGCGTGACGAAGAGATGGCGCTGCGGGATGAAGAGGTCACCGGTGAGTTGCCAAGTGAGCTCGAGTTTGAAGAATTTAACGAAATTCGCGAACAGCTGGCGGCGCTGATTGAAGCGGCGCTGCAGGTCTACAAAACCCAACAAGCTCCTCTTGATTTGGGCGTTGTGGTACGTGACTACCTCGTGCAATACCCGCGCGCGCGTCACTTCGACGTGGCGCGTATTGTTGTAGACCAGGCGGTACGTCTGGGCGTAGCGGAAGCGGATTTCACAGGATTGCCTGCCAAGTGGCAAACCATTAACGATTACGGAGCCAAGGTACAGGCGCATGTCATCAACAAATATTGAACAAGTGATGCCGGTTAAACTGGCACAGGCGCTGGCCAACCCTCTTTTTCCTGCGCTCGACAGCCAGCTGCGCGCCGGGCGCCATATTGGCCTCGAGGAACTGGACAACCACGCCTTTTTGATGGATTTCCAGGAATATCTGGAAGAGTTTTACGCGCGTTATAACGTTGAGCTGATTCGTGCGCCGGAAGGATTTTTCTATCTGCGTCCACGTTCCACTACGCTAATCCCGCGCTCAGTGCTTTCCGAGCTGGATATGATGGTGGGAAAAATCCTGTGCTACCTCTATCTCAGCCCGGAACGACTGGCCAACGAAGGGATCTTCACCCAGCAGGAACTTTACGACGAGCTGCTAACGCTAGCGGATGAAAACAAGTTGCTGAAGCTGGTGAACAACCGCTCCACCGGGTCCGACCTTGACCGCCAAAAGCTGCAGGAGAAAGTGCGTGCTTCACTGACGCGCCTGCGCCGCCTCGGCATGATCTGGTTTATGGGGCACGACAGCAGCAAATTCCGCATCACAGAATCAGTCTTCCGCTTCGGTGCTGATGTGCGTACCAGCGATGACCCGCGCGAAGCTCAGCTGCGCATGATTCGCGACGGTGAAGCCATGGCGGTCGAAAGCCGCCTGCAGCTCAATGATGAGAGCGATGAATCGCAACCAGGACTGGATAACGCGGAGGATGAACAGGAATGATTGAACGCGGAAAATTTCGCTCGCTGACGCTGGTTAACTGGAACGGTTTCTTCGCACGCACCTTCGATCTCGACGAACTCGTCACTACGCTTTCCGGCGGTAACGGGGCGGGTAAATCCACCACCATGGCGGCTTTCGTCACGGCGCTTATCCCGGATTTAACCCTGCTGCACTTCCGTAATACCACAGAGGCTGGTGCTACCTCAGGCTCTCGCGATAAAGGTCTTCACGGTAAGCTGAAAGCGGGTGTGTGTTACTCCACGCTGGACGTCATCAACTCGCGCCATCAGCGCGTTGTGGTGGGGGTTCGCCTGCAGCAGGTCGCCGGGCGCGACCGTAAAGTCGATATTAAACCGTTTGCTATTCAGGGCTTGCCGACCTCTATTCAGCCGACGCAGTTACTGACTGAAACGCTGAACGAGCGTCAGGCTCGCGTACTCAGCCTGCAGGAACTGAAAGATAAAGTTGAAGCCATTGAAGGCGTACAGTTCAAGCAGTTCAACTCCATCACCGACTACCACTCGTTGATGTTCGATCTGGGTATTGTGGCTCGTCGTCTGCGCAGCGCCGCAGACCGTAGCAAATACTATCGCCTGATTGAAGCCTCGCTGTACGGCGGTATCTCCAGCGCGATTACCCGTTCCCTGCGTGATTACCTGCTGCCTGAAAACGGCGGCGTGCGTAAAGCCTTCCAGGATATGGAAGCAGCGCTGCGTGAAAACCGCATGACGCTGGAAGCGATTCGCGTCACCCAGTCCGACCGTGATTTGTTTAAGCACTTAATCTCGGAAGCGACTGACTACGTGGCGGCGGACTATATGCGTCACGCCAACGAACGCCGTATCCACCTGGATAAAGCGCTGGAATTTCGTCGCGAGCTGCTTATCAGCCGGCAACAACTGGCCGCCGAACAATATAAGCACGTTGATATGGCGCGCGAGCTGGGCGAGCACAGCGGTGCGGAAGGCGATCTGGAAACGGATTACCAGGCCGCAAGCGATCATCTGAACCTGGTGCAAACGGCGATTCGCCAGCAGGAAAAGATCGAGCGCTACGAAGCGGACCTCGACGAGCTGCAAATTCGTCTTGAAGAGCAAAATGAGATCGTTGCTGAAGCGCACGAACAACAGGAAGAAAATGAGGCCCGGGCCGAAGCTGCCGAGCTGGAAGTGGATGAGCTGAAAAGTCAGCTTGCCGATTACCAGCAGGCGCTGGACGTGCAGCAGACCCGCGCGATTCAGTATCAGCAGGCGCTACAGGCGCTGGAGCGCGCTCGAGAGCTTTGCCACCTGCCGGATTTAACCGCAGACAGCGCCGATGAATGGCTGGACACTTTCAAAGCGAAAGAGATCGAGGCAACCGACAAGCTATTGTCGCTCGAGCAGAAAATGAGCGTCGCTCAGGCGGCACATAGCCAGTTCGAACATGCTTACCAGCTGGTGACGGCGATCAGTGGCCCGGTGAGTCGCAGCGAAGCCTGGGACACCGCGCGTGAATTACTGCGCGACAGCAGCAACCAGCGCCATCTGGCCGAACAGGTCCAGCCGCTGCGTATGCGTCTCAACGAGCTGGAACAACGCCTGCGCGAACAGCAGGAAGCTGAGCGTTTGCTCGCTGACTTCTGTAAACGCCAGGGCAAACAGTTCGATCCGGAAGAGCTCGAAGCGCTGCATGAGGAGCTGGAAGAGCGAATCGGCGCGCTGCAGCAAACCGTTTCTGATGCAAGCGAGCAGCGTATGGCGCTGCGTCAGGAGCTGGAACAGATTCAGGCCAGCATCAAAACGCTGAACCTGCGCGCGCCAAGATGGATTGCGGCGCAAACCAGCCTGACTCAGCTGTGCGAGCAGAGCGGGGAGCAGTTCGAAGCCAGCCAGCAGGTGACTGAGTACATGCAGCAACTGCTGGAGCGCGAGCGCGAATCCACCGTTGAGCGTGACGAAGTCGGGGCGCGTAAGCGTGCCGTAGATGACGAAATCGAACGTCTCAGCCAGCCTGGCGGTGCCGAAGACCCGCGCCTCAACGCGCTGGCCGAGCGTTTTGGCGGTGTGCTGCTGTCTGAAATTTATGACGACATCGGCCTTGAAGACGCTCCGTACTTCTCCGCGCTGTACGGCCCGTCCCGCCATGCCATTGTGGTGCCGGATCTTTCTCTGGTGCGTGAGCAGCTGGAGAATCTGGACGATTGCCCTGAAGACCTGTACCTGATTGAAGGGGACCCGTCTTCGTTCGATGACAGCGTCTTCACCGTTGAAGAGATGGGTACGGCAGTGCTCGTCAAAACCGCTGAACGCCAGTGGCGCTATTCACGTTTGCCAGAGCTGCCGCTGTTTGGCCGCGCCGCGCGTGAAAACCGCCTTGAAGCCCTGCATAACGAACGCGAGTCACTGGCCGAGCGCTTCGCGACGCTTTCTTTCGATGTGCAGAAAAACCAGCGCCTGCACCAATCGTTTAGCCGCTTTATCGGCCAGCACCTGGGCGTAGCCTTTGAAGACGATCCTGAGGCGGAAATTCGCCACCTCAATAGTCGTCGCGGCGAGATTGAACGGGCGATCAATAACCACGAAAATGACAATCAACAGCAGCGCCAGCAGTTTGAGCAGGCGAAAGAGGGCGTGGCCCAGCTTAACCGCCTGCTGCCGCGCATTAGCCTGCTGAATGACGAAACGCTGGCCGATCGCTGCGATGAAATCCAGGAGCGCCTGGATGAAGCCGAAGAATCAGCCCGCTTTATTCACCAGCACGGCAACCAGTTGATCAAGCTGGAAGGCGTTGCCAACGTGCTGCAGAGCGACCCTGAACAGTTTGAACAGCTCAAAGACGACTATGCTCATGCGCAGCAAATACAGCGTGATGCCCGTCAGCGCGCGTTTGCGCTGACCGAAGTCGTGCAGCGTCGCGCCCACTTCAGCTATAGCGATTCTGCCGCCATGCTGGACGGCAATAGCGACCTGAATGAGAAACTGCGTCAGCGTCTGGAACAGGCTGAAATAGAGCGGACGCGTTCCCGTGAAGCCCTGCGTCAGCATGCTCAGCAGTTAGGCCAGTACAGCCAGCTGATGGCGTCGCTGAAAAGCTCGTTTGATACCAAGAAAGAGCTGCTGACCGATCTGCATAAAGAGCTGCAGGATATCGGGGTTCGCGCGGATACCGGTGCAGAGGAAAGAGCGCGTGCGCGTCGCGATGAGCTGCATACCGCGCTCAGCAACAACCGCTCGCGCCGTAATCAGCTTGAGAAACAGCTGACTTACTGTGAAGCGGAGATGAACAACCTGACCCGCAAACTGAAGCAGCTGGAGCGTAATTACTTTGAAATGCGCGAACAGGTCGTGACGGCGAAAGCAGGCTGGTGCGCTGTAATGCGTATGGTGAAAGACAACGGCGTCGAGCGTCGTCTACATCGTCGCGAACTGGCTTATCTTTCCGGGGACGATCTGCGCTCCATGTCGGATAAGGCGCTGGGTGCGCTGCGCCTGGCTGTGGCCGACAATGAACATCTGCGCGATGTGCTGCGTCTGTCGGAAGATCCGAAACGCCCTGAACGTAAGATTCAGTTCTTCGTCGCGGTTTATCAGCATCTGCGCGAGCGTATTCGCCAGGACATCATCCGTACTGACGATCCGGTTGAGGCCATCGAGCAGATGGAAATTGAGCTGGGCCGCCTGACAGAAGAGCTGACGTCACGCGAGCAGAAGCTGGCGATCAGCTCCCGCAGCGTGGCGAACATCATTCGCAAGACGATTCAGCGCGAGCAGAACCGTATTCGCATGCTCAACCAGGGCCTGCAAAGCGTCTCCTTCGGTCAGGTGAAGAGCGTTCGTCTGAATGTCAACGTGCGTGAGGCTCACGCGACGCTGTTGAACGTACTTTCCGAGCAGCACGAGCAGCATCAGGATCTGTTTAACAGCAATCGCCTGACCTTCTCAGAAGCACTGGCGAAGCTTTATCAGCGTCTGAACCCGCAAATCGACATGGGTCAGCGCACGCCGCAGACCATCGGCGAAGAGCTGTTGGATTATCGTAACTACCTGGAAATGGAAGTTGAGGTAAACCGTGGTTCGGACGGCTGGTTGCGTGCAGAGAGTGGGGCGCTATCCACCGGGGAAGCTATCGGTACCGGGATGTCTATCCTGGTGATGGTTGTTCAGAGCTGGGAAGATGAATCGCAGCGCCTGCGTGGGAAAGACATTTCCCCTTGTCGCCTGCTGTTCCTTGACGAAGCAGCGCGACTGGATGCCAAGTCCATCGCCACGCTGTTTGAGCTGTGTGAACGCCTGGAAATGCAATTAATTATTGCGGCACCAGAAAACATCAGCCCGGAAAAAGGGACCACCTATAAGCTGGTGCGTAAGGTCTTCCAGAACAGCGAGCACGTTCACGTTGTTGGCCTGCGTGGCTTTGCGGCCCCGGCGCTGCCAGAGCCGCAGCAAGGTTCGGAAACGGCGGACGCCTCGTAAACCACCGAGACGGGATGCGAAATTACCAAGCGGGCTACGGCCCGCTTTTTCTTTGTCGCGAACAGTCTTAATCTTTAATTTTCTTTACATTTTGTCAGGCAAATGGTTTTTACTGTTTATATACTAGTGGTGAATACTTCCCGCCTTTGACGGTGAGCACAGTAAAAAAACAGGGGGCAAGGGATGTTGCTTAGAAAAGTTAAAGATTTTCGATTGTCGGCAGTCGGTTACTGCCTGGCGCTCAGTTTCGCTCCGCTGTTTGTGGCCCAGGCCGACGAGCCTGCCGTCGTTCCCTCCGACAGTTCTGCTTTCCAGACCGATCGGCCCACGGAACTCAATCAGCCTTTGGCACAGTCTACGGCGACGGCCACGATGGCCGGGACTTTGCCAACAAACACCTCCACGATGTCGGCGGCACAAAGCCGGTCGCAGCTTATTGCGGGCCTGCCTGCAGGATACACGCCGGTTTATCTCAACGCCCTGTCGGCCTTCTATGCCGCGCGTGATATGAAGCCGATGTGGGAAAACCGCGATGCGGTTAAAGCCTTTCAGCAACAGCTGGCGGAAGTGGCCATTGCCGGAATACAGCCGCAGTTTAACCAGTGGGTTGAGCTGTTGACCGACCCAGCAGTGACCGGTATGGCGCGCGATGTGGTGCTTTCTGACGCCATGATGGGCTACCTGCAGTTCGTTTCAGGGATCCCGATCGACGGCAATCGCTGGCTTTATAGCAGTACGCCTTACAAGTTAAAAACGCCGCCTTTGTCGGTGATTAACCAGTGGCAGGTGGCCGTTGATCAGGGTTCTCTGGTGAACTTTATCGACAGCCTTGCGCCTCAGCATCCGCAGTACGCCCAGCTGCATCAGTCGCTGATTCATCTGCTGGCTGACACCCGTCCGTGGCCGCAGATGGCTGGCAAAGAGACGTTGAGGCCGGGGCAGTGGAGCAACGACGTGGGGGCGCTGAGAGAAATTCTTGCCCGAACCGGCATGCTCCAGGACAAGTCATCGGGGGTGACCAGCGTGGCTGATGTCACCGTAAGTCCGTCCGCGATTGACGTCGAAGAAGCATCTCCTCAGGCTGGCAAGAAGAAATCTCAGGCTGCAGCCCGCGGCGTTTACAGCCGCGATCTGGTGGATGGCGTTAAACGCTTCCAGCAATGGCAAGGGCTTGGCTCGGATGGCGCGATTGGCCAACTGACGCGCGACTGGCTTAACGTCACGCCTCAGCAGCGTGCGGCGCTTGTTGCATTGAATATTCAGCGTTTACGCCTGCTGCCGGACAAACTTGAGACCGGCATTATGGTGAACATCCCTAACTATTCGCTGGTGTATTACCTTAACGGTAATGAAGCGCTGGCGTCTCGCGTTATCGTTGGGCGGCCGGATCGTAAAACCCCGATGATGAGCAGCGCGCTGAACAATGTCGTGGTTAACCCGCCGTGGAACGTGCCGCCGACGCTGGCGCGCAAAGATATTTTGCCAAAGGTTCGGCAGAATCCGGGTTACCTCGAGCAGCACGGCTATAGCGTGATCCGCGGCTGGAGCAACAATGCCGAGATGATCGATCCGTGGCGCGTAGACTGGTCGACGATCACCGAGAATAATCTGCCGTTCCGCTTCCAGCAGAAGCCCGGCACGCAGAACTCGCTTGGGCGCTATAAGTTTAATATGCCGAGTTCTGACGCCATCTACCTGCACGACACGCCAAATCATAACCTCTTCCAGAAGGATGCAAGGGCGCTGAGTTCAGGTTGTGTGCGCGTCAATAAGGCGTCCGAACTTGCAAATATGCTCCTCCAGGATGCCGGGTGGAATGATTCCCGGATATCCAGCACGTTGCAGGAAGGTAATACCAAATACGTCAATATCCGCCATAACATTCCGGTTAACCTCTACTATTTGACCGCTTTTGTCGGAAAAGATGGCCGCACCGAGTTTCGTACAGATATTTACAATTATGATCTCACCGCGCGATCTGGCGCACAAAACCTCGCAAAAGCCGGGTTATTAATCCGCTAAACGCAACATTTCTAATGAATTAGTGGTCGTAGAAAATGTAAAACTCAGCCGGGCCCTCTACAGGGCCCGCCGTTGCTGGGTTTTATCGTGCCTTGACTCCCCGGATTCGGGCAGTTATGGTGCGATGGCTGTGCGCAAAAGTGCATATTAAACCATCATTTTATTACCTGTAGACCTGGATATCATGGACAAATTTGACGCTAATCGCCGCAAGCTACTGGCTTTGGGGGGCGTGGCTTTCGGTGCCGCTCTCATGCCTTTGCCGTCGTTTGCCACCCTCTCGACACCACGCCCGCGTATTTTGACTCTCAATAACCTGCATACTGGAGAGTCACTGAAAGCTGAGTTTTTTGATGGCAGAGGCTATATTCAGGATGAATTAGCAAGACTTAATCATTTCTTCCGGGACTACCGGGCGAACAAGATTAAATCCATCGATCCTTCTCTGTTCGACCAACTCTATCGCCTGCAGGGGCTTTTGGGGACTAACAAACCGGTCCAGCTGATTTCCGGTTACCGTTCCATTGACACCAACAATGAACTTCGTGCTCACAGCCGCGGTGTGGCGAAAAAAAGCTACCACACCAAAGGCCAGGCGATGGATTTCCACATTGAAGGCGTTTCGTTAAGCAATATTCGCAAAGCAGCATTATCTATGCGGGCAGGTGGTGTAGGATACTACCCCAGCAGCGACTTTGTGCATATTGATACCGGGCCGGTAAGGCACTGGTAAAACAACGGAATCCGGCTTTGTTGTCGGTAATGGAGCAGCATGAACTATCACATTATTCCGGTCACGGCTTTTGCCCAGAACTGTTCTCTTATTTGGTGCGAGGAAACGCAGCAGGCGGCGCTGGTGGATCCCGGCGGTGACGCGGCACGCATTAAGCAAGAGGTGGCGCAGAAAGGCGTGCAGATTAGCCAAATCCTGCTGACGCATGGTCATCTCGATCACGTCGGCGCGGCGGCTGAGCTGGCGGCACATTATGGCGTGCCTGTTGTGGGACCGGAAAAAGAAGATGAGTTCTGGCTGCAGGGACTGCCGCAGCAAAGCCGAATGTTTGGCCTCGACGAGTGTAAGCCTTTGACGCCGGACCGCTGGCTAAATGAAGGGGAATGTGTCTCCGTAGGGAATGTAACTTTACAGGTGTTGCATTGTCCGGGGCATACGCCCGGCCATATCGTTTTCTTCGATGCGGCCTCTCGTTTGCTGGTCTCGGGAGATGTCATCTTTAAAGGCGGAGTGGGGCGCAGTGATTTCCCGCGCGGCGATCACGCGGCGTTGATTAATTCGATCAAACGTAAGCTGTTGCCGCTGGGGGATGATGTGACCTTTATCCCCGGTCATGGTCCAATGTCTACGCTGGGTTACGAGCGCCTGCATAATCCGTTTCTGCAGGACGAGCAGCCGGTCTGGTAAAACGGATTTTCAGTAAAAAAAAGAGCCGCTTATGCGGCTCTTTTGCTATGCATGGCTGTTACAGCACGGCAACGATGGCTTCGCACAGCGGCGCCATGTTATCCGGCGTCATGCCCGCCACGTTAACGCGGCCAGATGCGACGGCGTAAACGCCAAACTCTTCACGCAGGCGCAGCACCTGTTCTTTGGTCAGGCCGCTGAACGAGAACATCCCGTTCTGATTAATGATGAAGCTAAAGTCGCGGTTGGCGCCTTTTTCCTGCAGGGTATTCACAAACAGCTGACGCATGCGGTGAATGCGCTGGCGCATATCGGTCAGCTCTTGTTCCCACATGGTACGCAGTGCGTCGTTGCTCAGAATAGTGGCCACAACGGAGGCACCGTGCGCTGGCGGGTTGGAGTAGTTGGCGCGAATAACCGATTTCACCTGGCTGAATGAACGGTCAGCGGTGTCGGCATCGGCGGCAACCAGCGTGAAAGCACCCACGCGCTCGTTGTACAAACCGAAGTTCTTGGAGTAGGAGCTGGCCACCAGCAGTTCTTTGTGACCGGCTGCGAAAATACGTAGGCCTTCGGCATCTTCTTCCAGACCACGAGCAAAGCCCTGGTAAGCAAAGTCAAACAGCGGCAGCCAGCCTTTGGCCAGCGACATCTCCGCCAGCGTTTTCCACTGTTCAGCGGTAGGATCGATCCCGGTTGGGTTATGGCAGCAGCCGTGGAACAGCACTACATCACCGGCTTCCGCCGCCTGCAGGCTGGCCACCAGGCCATCAAAGTCCAGGCTGTGATTTTCCGCATCGTAATAGGCGTACTCTTTCACTTCCAGGCCCGCGGAGTTAAACACGCTTTTGTGGTTAGGCCAGCTTGGATTACTTACCCAGACGCGTTTTGCCGAGGTGTTTTTCGCCAGGAAATCAGCGGCGACGCGCAGCGCACCGGTCCCGCCTGGGGTTTGTGCCGTACGCGCGCGTTTGTCAGAGATAAGCGCGTTGCTTTTGCCGAACAGCAGCTCTTGTGTGCAGCGGCCAAACTCTGGAATACCATCAATGCCCAGATAGTTTTTGGTGGTCTCATTTTCCAGCAAATAAAGCTCTGCTTTCTTCACGCTGGTCAGGACAGGGGTCTTACCTGTCTCGTCCTTATAGACCCCGATGCCGAGGTTAATTTTGGTTGGACGGTCGTCGGCGCGAAACAGGTCGGCCAGACCAAGAATAGGATCGGCAGGGGCAGCGGTAATGTTCTCAAACATGACGGGTTCCATTAGTGATATCGGGGGAAATCGCTTTCAGGTTAACTGCTGTTTTACGAATTGCCAACCGTTTGCGACAAAAAGAGACGGTTAGCGATAACATCGGATTTATTCTACTTTTTTGCCATAAAAAAACAGGGCCGAAGCCCTGTTTTTAAACATTTCAGACAAACAAATGGCTGAAATTAGAACTGGTAGGTCACGCCAACTGCTGCCTGGTCGTCAGAACCAACCCAACCGCCGTCAGTTTTAGCTGCTTCGCTGTCGCTCAGCAGGTTGAAGCGGTAGTCAAAGTAAACGTTGAAGTTTTTGTTGAAGTAGTAAGTCGCACCAGCTTCGATGTATTTAGCCAGATCAGCGTTGCCGCCGTCTACGCTAGCCAGCTTTTTGCCTTTGGACTGAACGTATGCCAGGGATGGACGCAGGCCGAAGTCGAACTGGTACTGAGCGATAACTTCAAAGTTCTGAGTCTTCTTCGCTACGCTGAAGTAGTTCGGGTTGTCAGCCTTTTCTGGGCTGTTATAAACGTTGTTGCTCAGACGGCTCATGTTACGCGTTTCTGCATAAACCGCGGCCAGGTAAACGTTGTTCGCGTCGTACTTGGTACCCAGAGCCCACGCTTCAGCTTTATTGCCGTTGTCGTCTAATTTCTGCTTGGTGGTGCGGTTGGAGTTGCTGTATGCACCAATTGCAGAGAAGCCAGCACCGAAGTCATAGCCCAGAGAGTAGCCTACGCCGTCGCCGTTTGATTGGGCTGGGTTTGCATTCTCATTTTTGGCCTGGTACTGAATACCGACGTTCAGACCGTCAACCAGACCGAAGAAACCGCTGTTGCGGTAGGTCAGCAGACCGTTAGCACGGCTGGTCATGTAGTTATCTACATAGCCGCCGCCCCAAGTTTCGCCAGACCATGATGGTGCCATATCGGTATAGGATTCAACATCGTAAACGATACCGTAGTTACGGCCGTAGTCGATGGAACCACCGTTAGCGATTTTCAAGCCTGCGAATGCCAGACGGGTAGAGTTAGTCTGGTTGCCTTCGCCGCCGTTTGCACGAGCACGATATTCCCACTGGCCATAACCGGTCAGATCGCTGTTGATCTGAGTTTCGCCTTTAAAGCCGATCTGGCCGTAGTTGACGTCGGTATTGCCTTTATCACCGGTGGTGGTGAAGTCACGCTCACCAACAACTTTACCGTACAGATCCAGTTTGTTGCCGTTTTTGTTGTAGATTTCTGCAGCGTTAGCTGCACCGGCTACCAGCAGAGCAGGGATTACCACTGCCAGAATATTGCGCTTCATCATTATTTATTACCCTCATTGTGGTTTTTATGGACACCTGCCACTGCCGTCAATAATTCTTTACGGAACTATTGATGATAGTTTGGTGTCTTTCTGTATCTGTCAGGCATCTTTCCATCCATGAAACCGTTTCGCTAGCCTGAAAGTGCTACAAATGTCTAAACTGAGTTTCAAAAAGAAAATATGTGTAACTAAATATTAATTTTAGGGAACTTTGTGAACCATTTCAAATTTCACTCTCAGTGCAACTCGAATGTGTGTTTTCTAAGCATATATATATGAATTACTTATGTTTAATTTGCATAAAGTTATGAAGTGAATATTTTTCGTTCACAATTGTTCATTTTTTGACTTATTTTTGGATGGCCAGACGTCTGTGTGAGAAGTGAGCAATTATGCTATGCCAATCACTATTTAGAAGTGCTAGCAAACTTAAGCGCAATTTTTGTTAAAGAGTGTGAGACAGAAATAGTTGGTAACGGGGCAGTTGGGAATGAGGGTTGAAATTGACGTTTGTTTAATAAGCGTTGAAGAAAATAGACCTTTTGTCCTGATACGTAAAAAAGGCCAGCGGAAGCTGGCCTTTTGTTTTCTTTAACTTAGAAGCTTGCGTTACGCGGCGTACGTGGGAACGGAATAACATCACGCACGTTCTGAACGCCGGTGACATAGGCAATCAGACGCTCAAAGCCCAGGCCGAAACCGGAATGTGGCACGGTGCCGTAGCGGCGCAGGTCGCGGTACCACCAGTAATCTTCTTTATTCAGACCCATTTCAGCCATACGCGCGTCCAGCACATCCAGGCGCTCTTCACGCTGGGAACCACCGATGATTTCACCGATGCCCGGAGCCAGAACGTCCATAGCGGCAACGGTTTTACCGTCTTCGTTAAGGCGCATATAGAAAGCTTTGATGTCTTTCGGGTAGTTTTTCACTACCACTGGTGCCTTGAAGTGCTGCTCGGCCAGGTAACGTTCGTGCTCGGAGGAGAGATCGACACCCCAATAAACCGGGTTTTCGAACTTATGCCCACAGTTCAGCAAGATCTCCACCGCATCGGTGTAGTTCACCTGGGCAAAGTCTGCAGAGATGAAGCATTCCAGGCGCTCAATGGCCTCTTTGTCCACGCGCTCGGCAAAGAACTTCATGTCGTCCATGCGTTCTTCCAGGACGGCTTTAAAGACGTACTTGAGCATCGCTTCGGCCAGGCCGGCAACGTCGTCCAGATCGGCAAAGGCCACTTCTGGCTCCAGCATCCAGAACTCCGCCAGGTGGCGGCTGGTGTTGGAGTTTTCTGCACGGAAGGTTGGCCCGAAGGTATAAACCTTGGACAGCGCGCTCGCATAGGTTTCGCCGTTAAGCTGGCCGGAAACGGTCAGGAAGGCTTCTTTACCGAAGAAGTCTTTATCAAAATCGACTTTGCCTTCTGCGGTGCGAGGCAGGTTTTCCAGATCCAGCGTTGAAACGCGGAACATCTCGCCGGCGCCTTCGGTATCGGAAGCGGTGATCAGCGGGGTAGATACCCAGAAATAACCATTTTCGTGGAAGAAGCGATGCAGAGCCTGAGCCAGCGTGTGACGCACGCGCGCTACGGCACCAATCATGTTGGTACGCGGGCGCAGGTGAGCGACTTCGCGGAGGTATTCGATGCTATGACGTTTGGCCGCCATCGGATAGGTATCCGGATCGTCAACCCAGCCGGTCACTTCCACTTTGGTGGCCTGAAGTTCGAAAGCCTGGCCCTGGCCCTGAGACTCGACGACCACGCCGGTAACAATCACGGAGCAGCCGGTGGTCAGGCGCAGAACGTCTTCATTGTAATTGGGCAGAGAATTATTAATGACGGCCTGTACAGGATCAAAGCAGGAACCGTCGTAGACGGCGAGGAAGGAGATACCAGCTTTTGAATCTCTTCGAGTACGTACCCACCCGCGCACGGTGACTTCGCTGTCAACGGCGGCACGGCCCTGGAGTACGTCGGCTACAGGCACAACGCTCATAGTTTTCTCTCTATTAAATGGTCAATGACAAAAAAAATAGTAACCCACAGATGGGGGTTATCTATGTTACCTGTCGCGCGCCATCAGACAAGCAGAATTCGCGTTACTTATGAAGAAATAAAGGAAAGAGAGAAGGGCGGTGAATAGCGAGGTCGCTATTCACCGATTATCGCGGAATCAGCTGGCTTTTTTAACCAACGGTAAGTCAAAGGCTTTGCGTAAGGCTCGCACAAAGGCTTTATCGTGGCAGATGGTTTTTCCCGGGCTGTCCGAGAGCTTCGCGACGGGCTTGCCGTTGCACTCTACGAGCTTAATCACGATGTTCAGCGGCTTAACCTGCGGAATGTCGCAGGTAAGGCGGGTGCCGATACCAAAGCTGAGGTTCACCCGGGATGAGAAGCGGCGATATAGCTCCACGGCTTTGTTTAAATCCAGGTTGTCGGAAAACACCAACACTTTGCTTAACGGATCGATACCAAGCTTTTGGTAGTGGGCAATGGCTTTTTCTCCCCACTCAACGGGATCACCTGAATCGTGGCGCAGCCCCTGATAGAGCGTGGCAAACTCTTTGCCGAAATCGCGCAGGAAAGCATCCATGGTGATGCAGTCAGTCAGAGCAATCCCGAGCTGATCGGGATATTCGTCCAGCCAGGCCTGCAGTGCCGCACGTTGACTGTTCGCCAGGTCCGGGCTTATCTGCTGATGCGCCTGGAACCACTCGTGGGCCTGAGTGCCCATTGGCGTAAGGTCGAGGCGGCGAGCCAGATCGTAGTTGCTGGTGCCGATAAACCACGGCTCCTGCTTGAGGCGCTCTACAATGGCCTGCTGTACTTCCCGAGAGAAACGGCGGCGGGTGCCAAAGTCCATCAGGCGGAAATGTGAAAGATCGAGCCCGTCAGTCAGCGCGTTAAATTCCTGCAGCTTACTTTCCAGGTGATCCAGCGCCATTTTTGGCGTCACGCCGGGGGCGCGATGCTGGTGAACGACTTCACTGATTACCGCCAGCAGGGGAACTTCCCACATGATGACTTCGCGCCAGGGGCCGCTGAGGCGGATATCCAGATGACCATGATTATTGGTCACCTGAACCTGGGAAGGGTCATAGCGGAAATCACGCAGCCAGTCGAGGTAATCGGCTTTGAAAAAGGGCAGGCTTTTAAGCCAGTGAAATTCTTCGTCGCTAAGGCGCAGGTGCTGCATAGCCGCAACCTGCTCACGAATAGCCTCGGCATGAATGCCCAGCAGATCGTCGCCGCGGCAGCGGAATTCCGCTGCGACATCTACGTCGTAATAGCGGCGATAAACCGCTTGCTGCATATGAAGCTTATAGGCGTCAGTATCCAGAAGCGTTTGCAAAATCGGGGAAGCGTGTCGTGTCATGGCGCGTTTCAGCATCCTCTCACAGGAGCGTTTCCATCAGTCCGGGCAAATTAAGACGCGGGAGTATACCCTGATTATCTGTTTATTGAAGCAGGATCACAACAATAGGGGGGCAGCCTCTGGAGTGGTTTATGGCCTCTTTAGCGCGAGAATGTAGTTCAATGCTTTGAATTAAATGGTGTTTAGAGTACTAAACAAAACGTGCGACATCCTTTTCTCAGTGAAATCACCGGCGGTGAATGGCCGCCGATGTGTACTGGCAATTAACGAATGCGAAGACTGCCGTTCTCCGCTTTTTCACGCAGGGTGTGATTCAGAGATTGAAGTTGTTCGAGCGTCATTCTGCCCATATTCGTTGTGCCTGACCCCAGCAGCGCGTGACTAAATCTGGCGAGTGCGGATGTATCCAGATACAGAGCCTTCAGCCCATGCTGTTTTTTTTCATTCGGGGTGGGGTTGATACGAATCAGGGCGTCTTTCGGTAACGCGACGTTTTGTACCTTACAGGCAAGCGTCAGCGTGGCGAGATCGGCCAGGGATTTCACTTCAATTTCTTTCAGCTTGCCGCCGTTGGCCGTCCCGCTCAGGGGATGATTTTCAGCCTGATAGTTGAACATCGAGGCGGTGTTGCTCAACGAATTATGGATAGTATGCGTTTTCAGGTTATTCACTTTACTGAAGCCAAACACCAGCGGCAGGGTTTGCCCATCGTTGAGCAGATTCAGGAACGGTAATTTCCCACTCACCATTTCGTTTTCAATACGCTGAAAGGCGCTACCGATCAGTTTCCGCGTTTGTTCCGCGGAAGGCGGATGGCTGTTATCAACGAATTTGATATGCGCCGGGACGCCGGTTTGCTGCAGGATTTGCTCCGGTGTTTCCTTTTTTAGTCGATAACCGCTATTCGACAAAAGACGTACCAGGTTGTCATACACCGCCTCTTCCAGATTATTGCTGCTTTTTAGCGTCAACGTTGAGGCCGGGAAATGGCTGGCAGAAGAAGTATGATTAATGGCTTTGCTCAGCACATACAGGTTTGATCGCGTCTCTACGGTGGTGGGCTTAATGCCCAGTCCTTTGGCGTACACGCGTGGTTTCTGGCGAAGATTCTCACGCGTTTCAAATTTGTTGCTCGATTCCCGCGTCCTGTCTGAGAAAAATACTTTTCCCTCCAGCGACTGTGAACCGCCTTTAGGATCGTTCACGCCGCCTTTCAGCGCGCCGCTGCGTAATATTTCAAAGCCCCAGGGAGAGCCATGAAATGCTTCCGGCTTGATATAGCCCGGCGGCGCACTGGGATTCAGCGAAGCCAAAAGGCTGTGGTAAAGCCGCGCCCGCGAAGTGCCGTCAATATCACGGCGGTTAGCCAGCGCATCCAGCGGCGAGTTTCCGTGCTGGTCCAGGGCGACAGGTTTGTAGCCCTGCTGTCTTAGCTTTTGGATAGTTGCAATATCGTTTTGGGCAACGGCCTGATGAAAAGCCATGGGGCCGGAAGGGGGAATACGCATATTAAGCTCTCTCAGGAGGAAGGGGCGACATTGAGTGGCGGAGAAAATGGAAGAGTTCCGTGCCAGAAGGTGCAGGAGAGAAAAGCGTAATACCGCATAAAGCGGTAAAAAATTTGGGCTATCGGCCGCCAAAGATGAAGATTCTGCGTAGCAACATTCCGGCAACAGGAATAGACTGAAGTTCGTTATCTTACGGACGATGTATAAGGTTTTTTATGACACAACAGCCACAAGCCAAATATCGCCACGACTATCGCGCGGCGGATTATACGATAACCGATATCGATTTGACCTTTGACCTTGATGCCGCCAAAACGCAGGTCACCGCAGTTAGCAAAATTGTCCGTCAGGGCGAA
Source organism: Cedecea sp. NFIX57 (assembly GCF_900177785.1). Taxonomy (NCBI): domain Bacteria; kingdom Pseudomonadati; phylum Pseudomonadota; class Gammaproteobacteria; order Enterobacterales; family Enterobacteriaceae; genus Cedecea; species Cedecea sp. NFIX57. Next base: position 45,963 of record NZ_FXAS01000022.1, read on the forward strand.
GCGGGCGCCCCGCTGCATCTTGATGGTGAAGACCTCACGCTGGTTTCCATTGCCGTAAACGGTAGCGCCTGGCCGCACTATCGCCAGGAAGATGGCGCGCTCATTCTGGAGCAGGTCCCTGACGCCTTTACGCTGACGATTGTGAACGAAATCAGCCCGGCAACCAACACCGCGCTTGAAGGACTGTATCAATCCGGCGAAGCCTTATGTACCCAATGTGAAGCTGAAGGCTTCCACCACATCACCTGGTACCTGGACCGCCCGGACGTCCTGGCGCGCTTCACGACCAAAGTCATCGCTGACAAAAACAAATATCCGTATTTGCTGGCTAACGGCAACCGCATTGCCGAAGGCGAGCTGGAAAATGGCCGTCACTGGGTGCAGTGGCAGGATCCGTTCCCAAAACCTTGCTACCTGTTTGCGCTGGTGGCGGGTGATTTTGACGTCTTGCGCGACAGCTTTAAAACCCGTTCTGGCCGTGACGTTGCGCTGGAGCTGTTTGTTGACCGTGGGAATCTGGATCGTGCTGACTGGGCGATGACCTCGCTCAAAGCGTCTATGAAGTGGGACGAAACCCGCTTCGGCCTGGAGTATGACCTCGACATCTATATGATCGTCGCCGTTGACTTCTTTAATATGGGCGCGATGGAAAACAAAGGGCTGAATATCTTCAACTCGAAGTATGTCCTGGCCCGAGCCGAAACCGCGACTGACAAAGACTACCTCGACATCGAACGCGTCATCGGCCACGAATACTTCCACAACTGGACGGGCAACCGCGTCACCTGCCGTGACTGGTTCCAGCTTAGCCTGAAAGAGGGCCTAACCGTCTTCCGCGACCAGGAGTTCAGCTCCGATCTGGGGTCTCGCGCAGTTAACCGTATTCAGAACGTGCGCACCATGCGTGCGATGCAGTTCGCCGAAGACGCCAGCCCAATGGCGCATCCGATCCGCCCGGACAAAGTTATTGAAATGAATAACTTCTATACCCTGACGGTATATGAGAAGGGCTCAGAAGTGATTCGTATGCTGCACACGCTGCTGGGTGAAGAAAACTTCCAGAAGGGCATGCAGCTTTACTTTGAACGCCATGACGGCAGCGCGGCAACCTGTGATGATTTTGTGCAGGCAATGGAAGACGCGTCCAACGTTGACCTGTCTCATTTCCGCCGCTGGTACAGCCAGGCCGGGACGCCGGTTGTCACCGTGCGCGACGACTACAACCCGGAAACTGAGCACTATACGCTGACTATCAGCCAGATGACGCCGCCGACCGCCGAACAGCTGGAAAAACACCCGCTGCATATCCCGTTTGATATCGAGCTTTACGATAACGAAGGGAAGGTCATTCCGCTGCAGAAGGACGGTCACCCGGTGCACCACGTACTAAACGTGACCCAGGCCGAGCAGACTTTCGTTTTCGACAATGTCTACTTCCAGCCGGTGCCATCTTTGCTGCGTGAATTCTCTGCGCCGGTGAAGCTCGAGTACAAATGGAGCGACCAGCAGCTGACGTTCCTGATGCGCCACGCACGGAACGACTTCTCCCGCTGGGATGCGGCGCAGAGCCTGCTGGCCAACTACATCAAGATCAACGTGAACCGCAGCCAGCAAGGGCAGCCGCTTTCTCTGCCGCTGCACGTGGCCGATGCATTCCGCGCCATTCTGCTGGATGAGAAGATCGATCCAGCGCTTGCCGCGGAGATCCTGACGCTGCCTTCGCAGAATGAAATTGCCGAGCTGTTCCAGACCATCGATCCAATCGCCATTGCTGAGGTTCACGGGGCGCTGACCCGTACCCTGGCCGCAGAGCTGGCTGATGAGTTCCTGGCTATTTATAACGCCAATAAGCTCGACAGCTATCGTGTGGATCACGGTGATATCGGCAAGCGCGCGCTGCGCAACACTTGCCTGCGCTATCTGGCGTTTGGTGACGTTGAACTTGCTGAGCAACTGGTACGCGAGCAGTATCAGCAGGCGGACAATATGACCGATTCTATCGCCGCGCTGTCCGCAGCGGTGGCCGCGCAACTGCCATGCCGTGAAGCGTTGCTGGCTGAGTACGATGAGAAATGGCACAAAGATGGCCTGGTCATGGACAAATGGTTTGTGCTGCAGGCAACCAGCCCGGGCAGCAACACGCTGGCTAAGGTTCGCGAGCTGCTGACTCACCGTTCCTTCAGTCTGGGTAACCCGAACCGCGTACGTTCTCTGATTGGTGCGTTTGCCTCAGCCAACCCGGCCGCGTTCCACGCTAAAGACGGCAGCGGTTACCAGTTTATGGTAGAGATGCTGACCGAACTGAACAGCCGCAACCCGCAAATTGCTTCTCGTCTGGTTGAGCCGCTGATTCGCCTGAAGCGTTATGATGCAGAACGTCAGGCCAAGATGCGTGCCGCGCTGGAGCAGTTGAAAGGCCTGGAGAATTTGTCCGGGGATCTGTTCGAGAAAATCGCCAAAGCGCTGGCGTAAGTTCTGTCCCTCTCCCAATGACAGAAGGGAACGGCAAGTTTCCCCCTCTCCCTCCCAGGGAGAGGGACGGGGTGAGGGTATAAAATCAGCCGGTGCGCACCGCGCGCGCCGGCTCCTCTGAACCTCGTTTCATCACTCTGGCAAGCACCTCAGCCTCCAGCTCCGCAAGCTTCACCGATCCCAGGCGGCGCGGGCGCGGTAAATCAACCGTGAGATCCAGGCCGATTTTTCCTTCTTCTATAAGCAACACGCGGTCGGCCATGGCGACGGCTTCGCTAACGTCGTGGGTGACCAAAAGTACGGTAAAACCGTGCTCCTGCCACAAAGAAACAATCAGTTCCTGCATCTCAATACGCGTCAGGGCATCCAGCGCGCCCAGCGGTTCGTCGAGCAACAACAAACGCGGGCGGTGAATGAGCGCCCTCGCCAGCGCCACACGCTGCTTTTGCCCGCCGGACAGTGCCGCCGGCCATTCATTGGCCCGATTTTCCAGACCTACGGCGGTAAGGGCCTGAAGTGCCGCGTCACGCCAGTTATTTTTAAGCCCGAGTCCGACGTTATCTATCACCGTTTTCCACGGCAGCAGCCTGTCGTCCTGAAACATCAGCCGCGTATCGTCCTGACTGTCTCTCAGCGGTGCACTGCCTGCGAATAGCGCCCCGTGATTAGGGTTTTCCAGCCCGGCAAGCAGACGTAATAGCGTACTTTTGCCGCCGCCGCTGCGGCCGACCACCGCCACGAACTGCCCTGCAGGGATACGCAGTTCTAGTTGATTGAGAATGATTTTATCGCCGTAGCGTTTGCTTACGCCGTTGAGCCACAGCGGCGTGCCCTGGTTCAGACGAGCAGTTGTCATACCGTCTCCTCCTTTAATTGATAAGCCGGATGCCAGCGTAGCCAGACGCGTTCCAGCAGGCGGGCGCTGACATCGGCGAGTTTGCCCAGCAGCGCATACAGCACGATGGCCACCACCACCACATCGGTTTGCAGAAACTCCCTGGCATTCATCGCCAGATAGCCAATCCCGGAATTTGCCGAGATCGTTTCGGCGACAATAAGCGTCAGCCACATCAGGCCCAAAGCGAAGCGCACGCCGACCATAATGGACGGCAGCGCGCCCGGCAGAATGACGTGCACGAACAGGCTAAACCCGGAAAGGCCGTAGCTGCGGGCCATTTCCAGCAGCCCGCGGTCGATATTGCGGATGCCGTGCCAGGTATTGATGTAAATCGGAAATAGCGTGCCGAGCGCGACCAGAAAGATCTTGGCCGTCTCATCGATACCAAACCACAGGATCACCAGCGGGATCAGCGCCAGGTGTGGGACGTTGCGTAGCATCTGAATAGAGCTGTCCAGCAGGCGCTCTCCCCATCGCGACAGGCCGCTGATCAGGCCTAAGATCAGACCCAACGATCCGCCGATGCTGAAACCAATCACTGCGCGCCAGGAACTGATAGCCAGATGCTGCCAGAGTTCACCGCTGGCTGAGAGGTTCCAGAAAGCCAGCACTACGCCCTCGGGAGAGGGCAAAATACGGGTGGAAAGCCAGCCTGCAGACGAAGCTAATTGCCAGAGAAGAACGATAGCCACCGGCAGCGCCCAGGGGGCCAGGCGCAGCAAGACTTTGTGCACGGACGCTTGCATGGTGCCTCCCTAGCTTTGCGCCACTTTACGCGGGATAAAGTCGTTAGCGACAACTTCGCCTTTTTCCTGAACCTGTCGCGGCTGAGGAATTTCAGGGATGGCCACGTCAAGGTGGGGGAACAGCAGCTCGCCTGCGCGGTAGGCTTCCTCCAGGTGCGGATAGCCGGAAAGAATAAAGCTGTCGATACCCAGGTTGGCGTACTCGTTTATGCGGGCCGCGACGGTGGGTCCATCACCCACCAGCGCGGTGCCTGCGCCGCCGCGGACCAGACCGACACCGGCCCAAAGATTCGGGCTGATTTCCAGTTTGTCTCGTTTACCGCCGTGGAGGGCGGCCATACGCTGTTGCCCGACCGAATCGCTGCGGGCAAAGGCGGCCTGTGCTTTGGCTATTGTGATGTCATCGAGGTGAGAAATAAGCCGGTTTGCCGCCTGCCACGCTTCTTCGTTGGTTTCCCGCACGATAACGTGCAGACGGATACCAAAGCGAATCTGCCGCCCCTGCGCTTCAGCTTTCGCCCGCACTTGCTCGATCTTTTCTTTTACCAGATGGGGAGGTTCGCCCCAGGTCAGATAAAGGTCAACCTGCTCGGCCGCAAGATCCTGGGCGGTGTCGGAAGAACCGCCAAAATATAGCGGTGGGCGAGGTTGCTGCACCGGAGGATAGAGCAGCTTCGCGCCTTTCACTTTGATGTGCTTGCCGTCGTAATCGACTGTTTCGCCTTCGAGGACGCGCCGCCAGATACGGGTAAACTCTGCCGAGGCCTCATAGCGCTCTTCATGGTCAAGAAATACCCCTTCTGCAGCCAGTTCCTCGGCGTCACCTCCGGTCACCAGGTTGAACAATGCCCGCCCGTTGGAAAGGCGGTCCAGCGTGGCGGCCTGGCGAGCGGCAAGAGTAGGGGAGACAACGCTCGGGCGCAGCGCGACCAGGAACTTAAGTCGTTGAGTGACCGGGATCATTGAGGCGGCGACCAGCCAGGCATCCTCGCAGGAACGTCCGGTCGGGATCAGCACGCCGGTGAAACCGATGCGGTCGGCGGCCTGGGCGATTTGCTGCAGATAGCCGTAGTCGACCGGACGCGCGCCCGTATCGCTGCCAAGATAGTGACCATCACCGTGGGTGGGTAAAAACCAGAACAGGTTAAGACTCATGACTTAGCTCCTTGTGTCGCGCCAGCGGGTTGCCAGATGCGGGTTCGGATATCGACTTTCTTTGGAACAAGGCGATTATCATAAAACAGGTCGGCGGTATTTTGTTGTTTGGCGGCCGTCGCCTCGCTGACAGGCGTAATTTCAGAAGGGGGGCGATGGTCGAAATAAGTGGCGATCACCACCTCCGGCAGGCCCATCGTTTTGGCGAGCAGAGCGACGCTTTCTGCCCGCTGCGTGCGGGTGAGTGCATCGGCATCGCTAAAGGTTTTCAGGACCTGTTGAAGAAACGGGCCATTCGCTTCCGCATAAGGGCGGGAAGCTAAATAGAACGATCCGGTTTGGTTCAGTTCGCTGCCGTCCGTTAAGACGCGAACGCCGCCGTTTAACAGTGCGGCCGAATAGTACGGATCCCAGATAGCCCAGGCATCGACATTCCCCTGCTGAAAGGCCGCGCGGGCATCGGCGGGGGTCAGGTAAGCGGGCTGAATATCGGAAAACTTCAGTCCGGCTTTTTGCAGCGCGCGCAAAACCAGGTTGTGGGAGCTGGAGCCTTTCTGGAAGGCAATCTTATGGCCTTTTAAATCCGCCACGGTTTTCAGGGGGCTATTTTCGGGGACCAGGATCACTTCCGCTTTCGGTTTAGGCGGCTCGGCACCGACATACAGCAAATCTGCCCCGGCGGCCTGTGCGAAAATAGGTGGGATATCACCTGTGCTCCCCAAATCAATGCTGCCGACGTTCAGCGCCTCCAGCATCTGTGGCCCGGCGGGAAACTCAACCCACGAGACTTTGGTGTTCGGATATTGCTTCTCCAGGAGCTGGTGGCTCTTGGCTAACACCATACTGACGGAGCCTTTTTGGTAACCAATGCGCAGCTGTTCCGGGCTGCTGTCTGAGGCATTGCTGTAGGTTGAAAAGGCGAGCAGGCCGGCAAATGCCAGCCACGGAGAGCGGCGTTTGAGCAGATTAAACATGGCTCACCCCCCGGGCGTCAAACGGCGACGGGACCGCAAAGTCACGGCGGTGCAGAGCCTGCCAGAAGGTTTCCAGCGCTTCGTCCAGACGTTTTTGCAGGTTGGGCGTGAACTGAGGTTTGTGCTGGTAATCTGCTATCTGGCTGTCGTCGGCAAAAACGCCGTGCAGAATCTCTTGCGCTTTGAGCGCATTCAGCACCGGCTTAAGGGCATAGTCCACGGCGAGCATATGCGCCACGGTACCTCCGGTGGCGAGAGGCAGAACAACCTTCTTCTCTAATGCACGCTCGGGGAGCAAATCGAGCAGCGTTTTTAGCGCCCCTGAAAACGAGGCTTTGTAGACCGGCGTGGCGATAATCAGGCCGTCGGCGGTGCTGAGTTGTTCGGTGAGCGCCAGCAGCGCCGGGCTGTCGAATCGGGCGTAGAGCAGGTCTTCCGGCGCGAAGTTCTGTAAGTGCCAGTGATAAACTTCAACATCCAGGGCGCTCAGCTTCTCCCGCGCATACTCCAGCAGCGAGCTGGAACGGGACGGGTAGCGAGGGCTTCCGGCCAGGGTAATCACACGCATCACGACTCCTTATAACTAATTGTTTGCTTTTATCTAACATTGATAACAATTAGCGTGATACTCGCAGAGATGATTTCCGTGGCTAAGTGATTTTTCCGGGATAGATTTGCGAAAAAGCGCATATTGCGCGGCGGATAAGAAAACGTTTGCTTCTATTCAGGCTTTTTTGCGACAGGTCAATTCCAATCATCCCCGGGATCGTGAATAATAACGCCCCGGTCTGCACACCGGGAATCCAGGAGAGTTCATGTACTACCCCTTCGTTCGTAAAGCCCTTTTTCAGCTCGATCCAGAGCGCGCTCATGAGTTAACTTTTCAGCAATTACGCTTTGTCACCGGAACGCCACTTGAGTGGCTGGTGCGTCAGAACGTGCCGTCAAAACCTGTGACCTGCATGGGGTTAACGTTCAAGAATCCGCTGGGCTTAGCCGCGGGCCTGGATAAAAACGGGGAATGCATTGATGCCTTCGGGGCGATGGGCTTTGGCTCCATTGAGATTGGCACCGTCACGCCGCGTCCGCAGCCGGGGAACGACAAGCCGCGTATCTTCCGTCTGGTGGAAGCCGAAGGGCTGATTAACCGCATGGGGTTTAATAATCTCGGGGTGGATAACCTGGTCGAAAACGTAAAAAAAGCGCATTTCGACGGCGTGCTCGGGATTAATATCGGCAAGAACAAAGATACCCCCGTTGAACAGGGTAAAGATGATTATCTGATCTGCATGGATAAGATTTATCCATATGCTGGCTATATTGCGATCAACATCTCATCACCGAATACGCCAGGGCTGCGTACCTTGCAATACGGAGAAGCGTTAGACGATCTTTTAAGCGCCATTAAAAATAAGCAACAAGCGCTGCAAGCGATCCACCATAAATATGTTCCTGTGGCAGTGAAGATCGCGCCGGATCTTTCTGAAGAGGAATTGATCCAGGTGGCAGATAGTTTAGTTCGCCATAATATTGACGGGGTCATTGCAACCAATACGACTTTAGACCGTAGCCTTGTCCAGGGCATGAAGCACTGCGATGAAACCGGGGGCTTGAGCGGGCGTCCTGTGCAATTAAAAAGCACGGAAATTATTCGTCGTCTGTCTCAGGAATTAAATGGTCGGTTACCGATTATCGGCGTCGGTGGTATTGATTCAGTCGTCGCCGCTCGCGAGAAGATGGCAGCGGGAGCTTCACTGGTTCAAATATACTCAGGTTTCATTTTTAAAGGCCCACCGCTGATTAAAGAAATCGTTACCCATCTCTGATCATTTACCTTTTACAGACAACCAGGGCTTTATTTTCAGCCCTGGTTGTTTTATATTCCGCTACTGTTGCTTATTTAAACATATTGGTCTTTTATTAATATGGTGAGAATTTGAGTAGCAATTCAGCAGCGGGATAAATGAAGGGTAAGCATTATGCGAATAAAACCGGACGATAACTGGCGTTGGTATTTCGATGAAGAGCACGATCGAATGATGCTCGATTTGGCCAATGGTATGCTTTTCCGTTCGCGCTTTCCTCGCAAAATGCTAACCCCGGATGCCTTTGAAAATTCAGGCTTTTGTGTGGATGATGCGGCACTTTATTTTTCTTTTGAAGAAAAATGCCGTGATTTACCGTTAGGGAAAGAACAGCGTGCCGAGCTGGTGCTCAACGCTCTGGTCGCGATTCGCTTCCTCAAGCCGCAGATGCCGAAAAGCTGGCATTTTGTCTCGCATGGGGACTGTTGGCAGCCGGGTATCGGAGATGGTGCCTGCGTGTGGCTAAGCGAAAATATGCAGCAGGTTAACCTGCTGGTGGTTGAAACCGGTGATAACGCCGCGCTTTGCCTGCTTGCTCAGCAGGGGCTCACGTTAGCGGGCCGAACCATGAAGCTAGGGGATGCCATTAAAGTCATGAATGACCGACTGAAACCGCAGCCTTTAAGCAGTGGCCTCAGCCTCGATCAGGCCGTTTAGCGCAGCGCCACGCTCACATTCCCTGCGGGCACGCAGCTGCAGCATAAGATGGTGCCGTCCGCGCCAATCGCGCCTTTCTTCAATGCCTTCACTTCGCCATTCAGTAACCGAATCCGACAGCTTCCGCAGATCCCGGCCCGGCAGGAATAGGGGACGCGGATCCCTTTGTTTTCCAATTGTTCCAAAAGAATTTGCTGGTTATTGCCCTGGAACGTCGTGCCTTCCCAGTCAATATTGACGCTGCTTTCAGGCTGGCTCTGAGGTTCGAGGTTTTCCACCACTTCGCCAGGGCCATAAACATTCGCCGGTCTGTGGGCCAGGACTTCCAGTTCGTCGCCCACGCGAATAACTCCGCTGTTACGGGCAATTAAGTTCTGACCGAAATCTACTGCACCACTATTATCCTGCGCGGTGCGGAACCCCTGCAGCGTTTTGAGCGGTTCCCCGCTCGGATGTTTCAGGCCGCGCTCCGGGCTAACTGTCGTGAAAATACAGCGGCTGCAGGGTTTAGCCACATCGAAAGTCACCCCGCCAATACGCACGACTTTCCAGGTATCCTCCGCCCACGCAGAGGCACCGGTCACCACGATGTTCGGGCGAAACTGGGTCATTTTAACGCTGGCGGGGCAGCGGTTTTGCAGGTCGCGCAGCGAAGCTTCGTTGGTCAGTAAATAAGGGAAACCGTCGGCAAAAGAGAGCGGCACTTCTTCATGGCGTTTCACCCGGCGAGTGGGCTGCTCGCCAACCCAGCGCAGCTGCACCGGACGGGAGAAGAATCCGCTCAGCCACTGATTAATTTCATCGGGAGCAATAAGCGCGGTAAAGTGCGTGCCCCAGACTTCGGTGGGCTCCGGCGTTGCGGCGAAATCAGCAAAGCGAATGCTGGCCGAGCTGCCGTCCGGGGCGCATAAATAAAGGCCGTCATGCAGGAATGCGGGAGTGAACAGCACCATCTGCGGATGCTGGCGGGCGGTAATAAAGGTGCCATCCAGCTCGGTAATCATAAAGATGCGGTCAAAGGCCAGGCCGCTGGGGGCTGCCTGCGCGTGGGAGAGAGCCAGGCCGCGCATGGATTTTACCGGGTGAACATAAAGTTGAGACAGAGTAATCACGACGCCCTCCGTGGGAAGTAAATATAAGAGGGCAACTTTATGACATGCGTTGCGGATTAGCTATAATGCGCCACAATTTTCTTTTTACCTGATAAGTGACGATATGAATTCTCTGTTTGCCAGTACGGCGCGTGGGCTTGAAGAGCTGTTAAAAACTGAACTAGAAAACCTGGGGGCCCAGGGCTGCCAGGTGGTTCAGGGCGGCGTACATTTCCAGGGGGATACTCGTTTACTCTATCAAAGTCTGATGTGGAGCCGCCTGGCTTCGCGCATTTTGCTGCCGCTCAGCGAATGCAAAGTTTACAGCGATCTCGACCTTTATCTCGGGGTGATGGCGATCGACTGGCCGGCGCTGTTCGGGCCGGGTGCAACCTTTGCCGTGCACTTCAGTGGCCTGAACGAAACCATCCGCAACAGCCAGTATGGAGCCTTAAAGGTAAAGGATGCGATTGTTGACTCCTTTACCCGTAAAAACCTGCCGCGTCCGGATGTCGATCGCGAGCAGCCGGACCTGCGCATTAACGTCTGGCTGAATAAAGATACCGCCAGCATCGCCCTGGATCTCAGCGGCGAAGGCCTGCATCAGCGCGGCTACCGTGATGCAACCGGTGCGGCCCCTATTAAAGAGACGCTGGCGGCGGCTATCGTGATGCGTTCCGGCTGGCAGCACGGCACCCCGCTGCTGGATCCGATGTGCGGTTCCGGCACCCTGCTGATTGAAGGGGCGATGATCGCCACCGATCGTGCGCCAGGCTTGCACCGTAAGCACTGGGGCTTCCTCAACTGGGCGAAGCATGATGCTGACGTCTGGAAAGAGGTGGTAACCGAAGCGCAGGTTCGCGCCCGTCGCGGCCTGACTGAATATCAGTCTCGTTTCTATGGTTCAGATAACGACAGTCGTGTGATTGAACGCGCCCGTGCCAACGCCCGCCGTGCGGGTCTGGCGGACGTGATTAGCTTCGACGTTAAAGATGTGGCGAACCTGGTCAATCCACTGCCGGAAGGCCCGGCGGGGACGGTTATCAGCAACCCTCCATACGGCGAACGTCTGGAAAGCGAGCCAGCGCTGATTGCCCTGCATAGCCTGCTGGGCCGTCACCTGAAAAACCAGTTCGGTGGCTGGCAGCTGTCGCTGTTCAGCGCCTCCCCTGAACTGCTGAGCTGCCTGCAGCTGCGCGCCGACCGACAGTTTAAAGCGAAAAACGGCCCGCTGGATTGCGTACAGAAAAACTATCAGCTGGCGGCTAACCCTGCTGGCGTTGCCGCGGCCAGTGGCCAGATTGCCGAAGATTACGCCAACCGCCTGCGTAAAAACGTCAAGAAGCTCGACAAGTGGGCGCGTCAGGAAGGCATCGAATGTTATCGCCTGTACGACGGCGATCTGCCTGACTACAACGTGGCGGTTGACCGCTACGGCGACTGGGTCGTGGTGCAGGAGTATGCGCCCCCGAAAACCATCGACCCAAACAAAGCCCGCCAGCGTCTGTTTGACGTCATCGCGGCAACGCTTGCGGTGCTCGAGCTGCCGACCAACAAGCTGGTGCTAAAAACCCGCGAGCGTCAGAAAGGCAAAAATCAGTACCAGAAGATGGGCGAGAAGGGCGATTTCATGGAAGTGAGCGAATACGACGCTCGCCTTTGGGTCAATCTGACCGACTATCTGGATACCGGTCTGTTCCTCGACCACCGTATTGCCCGTCGCATGCTGGGGCAGATGAGCAAGGGCAAAGACTTCCTGAACCTCTTTTCCTACACCGGTAGTGCCACGGTGCACGCGGGGCTGGGCGGAGCGAAAAGCACCACGACGGTAGATATGTCCCGCACCTATCTGGAGTGGGCGGAGCGTAACCTGCGCCTGAACGGCTTAACTGGCCGCGCCCATCGCCTGGTGCAGGCTGATTGCCTGGGCTGGCTGCGCGACAGCGACGAACAGTTCGACCTGATCTTTATTGACCCGCCGACGTTCTCCAACTCCAAGCGTATGGAAGACTCTTTCGACGTGCAGCGTGACCACATTGCGCTGATGAAAGATCTGAAGCGCCTGCTGCGTCGCGGCGGCACCATTATGTTCTCCAACAATAAACGTGGCTTCAAAATGGACTTCGCCGGCCTGGCGGAGCTGGGCCTGGTTGCACAGGAAATCACACAAAAAACGCAGTCGCAGGACTTTGCGCGCAACCGCCAGATCCATAACTGCTGGTTAGTCACTCACGAATCCCGGGATTAATAGTCATGTCATTAATTAGTATGCACGGTGCCTGGCTGTCGTTTAGCGACGCGCCGCTGTTAGATAACACTGAATTACACATCGAAGAAAACGAACGCGTCTGTCTGGTCGGCCGTAACGGCGCGGGCAAATCAACGCTGATGAAGATCCTCAACCGTGAGCTGCCGCTGGACGATGGCCGCATGGTTTATGAGCAGGATCTGATCGTCGCTCGCCTGCAGCAGGACCCGCCGCGTAACGTTGCGGGCACGGTGTATGACTTTGTTGCGGAAGGCGTGGAAGAGCAGGCGGAATACCTGAAGGCCTACCACGACATCTCCCACAAAGTGATGAGCGATCCGAGCGAGAAGAACCTCAACGAGATGGCTCGCATTCAGGAAATCCTTGACCATCAGGGCCTGTGGCAGCTCGACAGCCGCATTAATGAAGTGCTCGAGCAGCTTGGTCTGGAAGCGGATACCGAGCTGTCTGCGCTGTCCGGCGGTTGGCTGCGTAAAGCGGCGCTGGGGCGTGCGCTGGTCAGCTCTCCGCGCGTATTGCTGCTGGACGAACCGACGAACCACCTCGATATCGAAACCATCGACTGGCTGGAAGGCTTCCTGAAAGAGTTCCAGGGCAGCATTATCTTTATCTCCCACGACCGTTCGTTTATCCGCAATATGGCCACCCGCATTGTCGATCTCGATCGCGGCAAGCTGGTCTCTTACCCTGGCGATTACGATCAGTATCTGCTGGCGAAAGAAGAAGCCCTGCGCGTGGAAGAGTTACAGAACGCCGAGTTTGATCGCAAGCTGGCCCAGGAAGAAGTGTGGATCCGCCAGGGCATCAAAGCGCGCCGAACCCGTAACGAAGGGCGCGTTCGTGCCCTGAAAGCGATGCGCCGCGAGCGTGGTGAACGTCGTGAAGTGATGGGCAGTGCGAAGATGCAGGTGGAAGAAGCGAGTCGCTCGGGCAAAATTGTCTTCGAGATGGAAGACGTTAACTATCAGGTTGCCGGTAAAACGCTGGTGCGTGATTTTTCCGCGCAGGTGCTGCGTGGCGATAAGATCGCGCTGGTAGGACCTAACGGCTGCGGCAAAACGACTCTGCTGAAGCTGATGCTGAGCCAGCTTCAGGCCGACAGCGGCCGCGTACACTGCGGCACCAAGCTGGAAGTGGCCTACTTCGATCAGCACCGCGCCGAGCTGGATCCTGACCGTACCGTGATGGATAACCTGGCGGAAGGTAAGCAGGAAGTGATGGTGAACGGTAAGCCGCGCCATGTGTTGGGTTACCTGCAGGACTTCCTGTTCCATCCAAAACGCGCGATGACGCCGGTGCGTGCGCTTTCTGGTGGAGAGCGCAACCGCCTGCTGCTGGCGCGTTTGTTCTTAAAACCTAGCAACCTGCTGATCCTCGATGAACCAACCAACGATCTGGACGTCGAAACCCTGGAGCTGCTGGAAGAGCTGATTGATGGTTACCAGGGCACCGTGATGCTGGTCAGCCACGACCGTCAGTTTGTCGATAATACCGTGACCGAATGCTGGATCTTCGAAGGACAGGGCAAAATTGGTCGCTATGTCGGTGGTTACCATGATGCAAAAGGGCAGCAGGGTTCCGCTCAGCCGCTGCGTCAGGCTGCTGCGACTAAATCCGAGAAGGTCGAATCGCAAAAAGCAGAACCTGTTAAACGTGCCAATAGCAAACTAAGCTATAACCTGCAGCGCGAATTAGAGCAGTTACCTCAACGGCTTGAGCAGCTTGAAGCTGATTTGGGCACGCTGCAGGCGAAGGTCGCTGACGCTGATTTCTTCAACCAGCCGCACGATGTCACCCAAAAAGTCCTGGCGGAAATGGCCACGGCTGAACAGGCTCTGGAAGAAGCATTTGAACGCTGGGAGTATCTGGAAGCGCTGAAAAACGGCTCGTAATCTAAGGAGAGTTACGATGTGTGCCACGCACCACCATCGCTCGCATATTCTGTGTCGACAATGTGATTTGCTGGTGGCGCTGCCCGCCCTGCAGGATGGCCACAAAGCCTCCTGCCCGCGCTGTGGCACTCCGTTGGTCACGCAGTGGTATTTGCCGCGCCAGCGGCCAACGGCTTACGCTTTAGCGGGGCTGTTTATGCTGCTGCTGGCTAACCTGTTTCCTTTCATCAATATGAAGGTGGCCGGGATCAGCAGCGAAGTCACGCTGATGCAAATTCCTGGCGTGATGTTTTCTGAGGATTACGCCAGCCTCGGCACCTTCTTTCTGCTCTTTGTCCAGGCCGTCCCGGCTTTTTGCCTGATAACCATCCTGTTGTTAGTCAATCAGGCCAAATTGCCTTTTGGCCTTAAACGCTGGCTGGCGCGGGTGCTGTTCCAACTGAAGAGTTGGGGCATGGCGGAAATCTTTCTCGCCGGAGTATTGGTCAGCTTCGTGAAGCTGATGGCCTACGGGGACATTGGCGTGGGCAGCAGCTTTATTCCCTGGTGCCTGTTTTGCATTTTGCAGCTTCGCGCTTTCCAGTGCGTGGATCGGCGCTGGCTTTGGGATGACATTGCGCCTATGCCGCCGGTACATCAGCCGCTAAAAGTCGGCGTGTCGGGCATGAAACAGGGGCTGCGCTCCTGTTCCTGCTGCACGGCTATCGTTGAGGCGGATACGCTTGCTTGCCCACGTTGCGGAACACACGGTCACGTTCGCCGCAGGCACAGCCTGCAGTGGACGCTGGCGCTGCTGATCACCTCTATTATGCTTTATCTGCCGGCCAATATTTTGCCGATCATGATTACCGAAATGCTGGGGAATAAATATCCCTCTACAATTTTGGCCGGGGTGATCCTGCTGTGGAGCGAAGGATCTTATCCGGTGGCGATGGTGATTTTTATCGCCAGTATTATGGTGCCCACGCTAAAAATGATCGCTATCGCCTGGCTGTGCTGGGATGCAAAAGGGCACGGCAGGCGCGATAGTGAGCGAATGCACCTGATTTATGAAGTTGTTGAATTTGTTGGCCGCTGGTCGATGATCGACGTGTTTGTGATTGCCGTTCTCTCCGCGCTGGTGCGTATGGGCGGGCTGATGAATATCTACCCGGCTATGGGGGCGTTAATGTTTGCGTGTGTGGTGATTTTGACGATGTTTGCTGCGATGACCTTTGACCCTCGTTTGTCCTGGGATCGCGCTGACGATGTAACTGATGAGGAGTCTTCCGAACATGGAAAATAAGCACGGCGAGGCGAAAGTGCAGAAGGTAAAAAATTGGTCGCCGGTTTGGATCTTTCCCATCGTAACGGCGCTGATTGGCGCCTGGATCCTGTTTTATCACTACAGCCATCAGGGGCCGGAAGTGACCCTGATCACCGCCAACGCAGAAGGAATTGAGGGGGGTAAAACCACCATCAAAAGCCGTAGCGTAGACGTCGGGATCGTGGAGAGTGCACAGCTAACGGACGATCTACACCATGTAGAAATTAAGGCGCGGCTAAATTCCGGGATGGAGAAGCTGTTGCATAAAGATTCCGTGTTCTGGGTGGTAAAACCGCAGGTGGGCCGTGAAGGGATCTCCGGGCTCGGCACGTTGCTGTCCGGTGCCTATATTGAGCTGCAGCCGGGGACCAAAGGCGAGCAGCCGGAAAATTATGCTTTGCTGGATGCTCCGCCGCTGGCACCACCTGATGCTAAAGGCATTCGCATTACGCTCGACAGTAAAAAAGCGGGCCAGCTTACCCCCGGGGACCCGGTGCTGTTCCGCGGCTATCGCGTAGGCTCGGTGGAAACCAGCACCTTCGATACCAATAAGCGAGCGATTAGCTACCAGCTGTTTATTGCGGCACCCAACGACAGGCTGATTACCAGCAACGTTCGTTTCTGGAAAGACAGTGGCATCGCCGTGGATATGTCCGCCCAGGGGATGCGCGTGGAGATGGGGTCTTTGACCACGCTGTTTAGCGGGGGCGTCAGCTTCGACGTGCCTGAAGGCTGGGAGTGGGGCAAGCCGGTTGAAACGGGCGCTGACTTCCAGCTGTTCGACGATCAGAAAAGCATTCAGGATTCGCTGTATACCAACCATATCGATTACCTGATGTTCTTCAAAGATTCGGTGCGTGGCCTGCAGCCGGGTGCGCCGGTGGAATTCCGCGGTATTCGCCTGGGGACGGTGGCACAGGTTCCGTTCTTCAACGAAAAAATGCGCCAAAGCCTGAATGACGATTTCCGCATTCCGGTGCTGATCCGCATTGAGCCAGAACGCCTGAAAAATATGCTCGAAGATGGCGCGGATATTTCGACCAATCTGCAGGTACTGATCAAGCGCGGACTGCGTGCCTCGATGAAAACCGGGAGCCTGGTGACCGGGGCGCTGTTTATCGATCTCGATTTCTATCCGAAAGAGAAAGCGCTGGGCGATCTGCCTCAAATCGCGGGCTACCCGCTTATTCCAACGGTGAGCGGCGGCCTGGCGCAAATTCAGCAAAAACTGCTGGAGACGCTGGATAAAATCAACAATCTGCCGATTAACCCGATGCTGGAGCAGGCCACGAATACGCTGGCTGAAAGCCAGAAAACGATGCGCCACCTGCAGCAGACGCTGGACAATCTGAACAAGATTACTTCCAGTCAGTCGATGCAGCAGCTACCGGAAGATATGCAGAAAACGCTTCGCGAGCTGAACCGCAGTATGCAGGGCTTCCAGCCGGGCTCCGCGGCCTATAACAAGATGGTGGCGGATATGCAGCGTCTTGATCAGGTGCTGCGCGAGCTTCAGCCGGTATTGCGTACGCTGAACGACAAGAGCAACTCGCTGATATTTGAAGCGAAGGATAAAAAGGATCCGCAGCCGAAGAGGGCACAACCATGAAAAAGTGGCTCACGCTAGCCGCCGTCTTAGCGCTTTCCGCCTGTAGTGGGAGCGATAATGGCAAAACGTACTACCAGCTGCCGCAAACTTCACAGCCTGCTATGCAGGCCGTGAGCCAGCCTGGAAGCCACTTACTGTGGGTCGATCAGGTCACCGTGCCTGATTTCCTCGCCGGCACAGGGGTGGTTTACCAGACAACCGATGTGCAGTATGTCATCGCCACCAGCAACCTTTGGGCCAGCCCGCTTGACCAGCAGCTGCGTAATGCGTTGGTCAGTAATCTCAGCAGCGCATTGCCAGGCTGGGTGGTTGCCTCCCAGCCGCTAGGCCACGATCAGGATGCGCTCAGCGTGAATGTGACTGGCTTCCACGGCCGCTACGATGGCAAAGTTATCGTCAGCGGAGAGTGGCTGCTGAAGCGCCAGGGCGAGATTATTAAGCGCCCGTTCCATATCGAACTGAAGCAACAGGATGACGGCTACGATTCCACGGTGAAAACCCTGGCTCAGGGCTGGCAGCAGGAAGCGAAGAGTATTGCTTCGGCGCTCACACGCCTTAATTGATAGGTAAAATGATTGGTACAAAAAAGCTGCGATTTTCACCTTCGGGTGGTCGCAGCTTTTCTTTTTTGCTGAACCGGTTAGCGGCAGGCGCGCCTCAGTTTTTGTCGAAAAGATAACTAGAATATCGCGGAAATATGACATTGGCGTGAATTTTGCGCATTGACGGTCGCGGAATTTCGCGTTATTGCTTATCCGTGGTTGCACATTTTGTAATCACTGTTTTCTTTTCCACCAGACAATGTAATGAGGGAAACGAGGCATGAAGAGACAAAAACGAGATCGCCTGGAACGGGCACATCAACGTGGTTATCAGGCAGGTATCGCCGGACGCTCAAAAGAGATTTGTCCATATCAGACTCTGAATCAGAGGTCCTACTGGATGGGAGGCTGGCGAGAAGCCATGGAAGACAGGGCGGTTACTGCGTAATCACTGTCTCTTTAGAAAAAGAAACCTCCGCATCGCGGAGGTTTCGCCTTTTTGGACTGGTGTAAAATCGATCAGGGTTTAGGGAAAATCCAGACGTGCTGCTCTGGCAACTGAAGATGATGCGGCTGAGCATCACGCATATCATTTCCGTAGGCGCGAATCACGAAATCATCTCCGGAAGTTCGGAAGAGGTATTCCCAGCGGTCGCCGAGGTACATACTGGTTAGCAACGGCAGCGTCATGCCGTTTTCCCCCGGCAGATTGGCAATTTGTACGCGCTCCACGCGAATCACCGCCGTGCCTTCCTGCCCGGCCACTACGCCAGCCCCAGCTTTGCCCCAGAGCGCCCAGCCGCTGCCCTCAATGCGTGCTTTACCGTCACGAACTTCAGTCACTTTACCGTTCAGACGGTTATTACTGCCCATAAACTCGGCGGTGAACAGCGTTTGCGGTGAGCCATACATCTCCTGTGGTGTGCCCTGTTGCTCGATTTTGCCGTTATTCAGCAGCAGGATACGGTCGGAAATGGCCATCGCTTCGTTCTGATCGTGGGTGACCATTAATGCCGACAGCCCTAGCTTGATAATCAGTTCTCTCAGGAAGACGCGTGCTTCTTCGCGCAGCTTCGCATCCAGGTTGGAAAGAGGCTCATCCAGCAAAATCACCGGCGGGTTATATACCAGCGCCCGGCCAATCGCGACGCGCTGCTGCTGCCCGCCGGATAGCTGATAAGGGTGGCGCTGGCCGAGGTGCCCAAGCCCCAGTTGATCCAAAACAGCCTGTACGCGCTGGTTGATTTCCGCCGCCGCGACTTTACGCAGCTTAAGTGGGTAAGCGACGTTTTCAAAGACGGTTTTATGCGGCCACAGGGCATAAGACTGGAAGACGAGGCCAAGATT
Source organism: Cedecea sp. NFIX57 (assembly GCF_900177785.1). NCBI lineage: Bacteria > Pseudomonadati > Pseudomonadota > Gammaproteobacteria > Enterobacterales > Enterobacteriaceae > Cedecea > Cedecea sp. NFIX57. Next base: position 64,786 of record NZ_FXAS01000022.1, read on the forward strand.
ACGTTCTTCAGCCGGGATCTCTTTGCGGGATGCGCCGTCGTACACGTTGCTTTTGCCGATAACAATGGTGCCCTGAGTAGGTTTTTCCAGCCCGGCGACCGCGCGCAGCAGCGTCGTTTTGCCGCTGCCGGAAGGGCCCAGCAGAGACACGACTTCGCCGCGTTTCAGATCCATGGAAACGCCTTTCAGCACGGGGTTGTCGCCGTAGGTTAAGTGCAAGTTCTCGACCGATAACTCAATCATGTAATTTCACTCCAAAACGAAGGGCAATGCCGAGCCCTAACACCACGAACAGAATATTAATAAAGGAAAGTGCGGCGACAATATCGATGGCGCCTGCGGCCCACAGCGAAACCAGCATGGAGCCGATGGTTTCCGTACCGGGCGAAAGCAGGTAGACGCCGGTGGAATATTCACGCTCAAAGATCAGGAACATCAGCAGCCAGGAACCAATCAGGCCATAGCGCGACAGTGGGATGGTGACGTGACGGGTAATCTGCCCGCGGCTTGCCCCGGTGCTGCGGGCGGCCTCTTCCAGCTCCGGCCCAACCTGCAGCAGGGTAGAAGAGATAAGGCGTAGGCCATAGGCCATCCACACGACGGTATAGGCTAGCCAGACGCTGAATATCGTGCTGCGCAGCGAGCGGAGCCAGACGATAAGGTTATCCCGCAGCCACTGGGACCACGGCATACCGGAAAGCCAGCCGGACTTCAGCGCGTTATCCAGCCACATAGGCAGGAATAAAAAAACCCACAGGAAGGCCAGACCGGCCAGCAGGCCAGGCACGGCACGAGGCACCAGCACGCTGTAGTCCAGGAAGCGGGTCACGTTGTCTGGTTTTCTGTGCATGGCGATGCCGATAAACAGGTAGCAAACCACGGCCAGCGCCCCGCCGATGACGCCAATCGCCATTGAGTTGACGATGGCCCGCAGCAGGTTGGGCTGTTCCCAGATAGTGCGGAAGGTATTGAGCGACAGTTCATCCCACAGTGAAACGCCTACGCCCCAGTTAGAAATAAAGGAGCGCAGGATAACGCCAATCAGCGGTACGCCGATGGTGACGGTCAGCCAGAATGCCACGACTGCACCTGCGACCCAGCGCCATTTACCCAGCGGCAAGGCTCTTGCCTGAGAGGCTTTGCCTTTAACGGTGACAAAGCGGTTTGCCGTGCGCATCAGTCGGCGCTGCAGCATGACCAGCGGGATAGTGATACAAATCAGCACCACGGCGACGGCAGCCATCAGATGATAGGACGGCGTTCCGAGCTTATTGGTGAGCTTATAGAGATATGTCGCCAGCACCATGTTGCCTTCCGGGTCGCCCAGCACGAGCATCAGACCGAACACTTCCAGCCCGAGGAAGAACAGCAGCACGGTGGCATAGAGCATTGCCGGGCGCACCATCGGCAGGCTGACGGCGGTCATCACCTGAAGCGGCGTTGCGCCTGCGGTTCGAGCCGCTTCCTCTACGTCGGAACCTACGCTGCGCAGGGCCGAGGATATGTAGAGATAGGCGTGGGGAACATGCGTCAGGCCTGCGATCACCACGATGCTCGACATGTCGTAGATATTCCACGGCACGAAGCCAAGCACCGACTGCGCCCACAGGGAGAAGAAGCCCACCGGGCCTGCGGCCACCACGTAGCCGAATCCCAACACCATCGGTGACACAAAGATAGGCACCAGAATAAGCGGCTCAATGATGCGCCTGCCCGGCAGGTCAGTACGCACCATCAAGAAAGCCAGAATGCCGCCCAGCGGGATGGCAATCACCACCAGGCCAAAGGCCAGAATAAAACCGCTCTTCAGTGCCAGGTAAAAATCGGAGTCGGTAAAGATAAATTCAAAAGATTCGAGGCTCCACTCCTTCGACGGGGAGAAGAAGGGGGCCGAGAGAAAACTCTGTATAACGATAAACGACAGCGGAATATAGATAACCAGCGCAGTTATCAGCACCACAATGCCGCGCGGCAGGCTCTGCCACTTTCTGCGTAATGCATCCATGTAACGATCCCTCAGGTCAGTTAGCCTGAATAGCCTAATGTGTTCGGATTAAGCGAGGCGCAGCCGGACGGTGCGCCTCATCAAAGGATTATTTCGCGGCGGCTTCGCGCCACTGCTTGATGTAGTCCAGGCGTTTTTTCTGCTGCAGGTATTCCAGCAGGGTTTCATCCACCGGGATTGGCTTCAGGGCATTGCCCAGCTTCTTAGTCATGCCGTCGATGTCGTTGTCACCGTCGATATCATTGCGAATAGACGGGATATCAGCCTGGTTTGCGAGAATATTTTGCCCTTTCTCAGACAGCACGTAGTCGATCCACAGCTTCGCCGCGTTGCTGTTTTTCGCTTCATTGCTGATAAAGGAGACGCGTGACAGCACCAGGGTATAGTCCTTCGGATAAGCAATGCCGAGGGAAGTGTCCGTTTTGGCGCGAGCCTCGGCATAGGATCCCAGAATGTTGAAGCCAATCAGGTTTTCACCCGAGGAGACTCGCTCCATCATGGTGCCGGTTGAGGACTGGACCGAAAGGCCGCCTTTAGCCACATTGGAGAGCGTTTGGAAGTAATTTGGATCGGCTTTGTAATCCTGTACCGAAAGCATAAAGCCGAGACCGGATTTTTCGATATCGTAGGTGGTGACTTTTTTGCTGAATTTATCGGGCTGGCTGGCGATAAGTTTGGCCAACGCTGCATGGCTGTCAGGCACTTCATTGGCCGGGATCAGGCGTTTGTTGTAGATAAAAATGACCGGCTCATAGGTGGTGCCGTAGGCCTTGTCTTTCCACACTGCCCACTTCGGCAACTGGCCTTGCTCCGGGGATTTGTATTCCTGGGCATAATCGGTGGCGAGTTTTAATGCCGTGTCCATGGAGGAACTCCAGACCACGTCACCGCTGGTACCGCCGGCGGCCTGTTCGCTGATATAACGGTTGTACAGCTCGGTACTGTTCATGTCGTTATATTCTACTTTGATGCCAGGATATGCGGCCTCAAAGCTCTGAATAAGCGGGGCCGCGGTTTTGGTGTCGGTGGTGGAGTAGAGCACCACTTTGCCTTCTTTGGTCGCGGCATCGATGATTTTTTGATAATCCGCCGGATAGCCCTGAGGCACGGCAGAAAACGCGGAGGTAGAGAGCAGCACGGCAGAAGCAAGGCAAGATATACGTAACTTATTCGACATTATTGTTAACCTCTAGTTACATTTGAGAAACTAAAAATCAACATAACGCATAACGTTTTTCAGACAAGAGGGGGCGTTTTTTATCTTCACGATTTGTGATTTCGAACGTTGTTTAAGCAATTAACGCCATAAAAACCACGACAAGAAAGCGTCACTCAGGCGGACGACAGAAACAAAAAAGCACCCATTGTGAACAATGGATGCTTTCGAGGTGAAGCCAGATAAAACGGTATTAGAAAGCAGAGGTGTCTTTGAAAAGACCCACTTTCAGGTCGGTTGCGGTGTAGATCACACGGCCATCAACCAGCACTTCACCGTCAGCCAGGCCCATGATCAGGCGGCGATTCACCACGCGTTTGAAGTGAATGCGGTAGGTAACTTTCTTCGCGGTAGGAAGAACCTGACCGGTAAATTTCACTTCGCCCACGCCGAGTGCGCGGCCTTTACCTTCGCCACCGAGCCAGCCGAGGTAGAAACCAACCAGCTGCCACATGGCATCAAGGCCCAGGCAACCAGGCATCACTGGGTCGCCAATGAAGTGGCAACCAAAGAACCACAGGTCAGGGTTAATATCCAGCTCGGCTTCCACGTAACCTTTGTCAAAGTTACCGCCGTCCTCGGTCATCTTGACTACGCGGTCCATCATCAGCATGGAAGGTGCTGGTAACTGCGGGCCTTCAGCACCAAACAGTTCGCCACGCCCTGAGGCAAGAAGATCTTCTTTCGTATAGGATTCGCGTTTATCTACCATGTCTACAGTAAGCCTTTTTATAATGAAGCACGCAGGTTAGCTAACACGTGTACGCTCAACAAGTCCGATCAGTTGTGGTTGAACCAGTTGAGCCAGCGTAGCGGCCACGGAAAGCGCTGGCGAACATCCGGCGCCGAGGCCTGAGCAATACGCTCCTGCACCGCACGCATCAGGGTGTTTTGCCCTTCGCCATCCCACGGGAGATTGGTCAATAACGGCAGGGCATCAGCCACGTCGTCAATGGCCCAAATCGAGAATTTATTTTGCTCGACGGCCTCCAGTACATCTTTGTGTAGCGACAGGTGACGCACGTTCGCCAGAGGAATAATCACCCCCTGAACGCCGCTAAACTCACGCTGCTGACAAATACGGAAAAAGCCTTCCACTTTTTCATTCAGCCCGCCAACCGGCTGTACGCGGCCGAACTGATCCACAGAGCCAGTGATAGCGATGTGTTGATAAATTGGAACGTTAGCCAGGGCGCTTATCAGCGCACAAAGCTCAGCCATGGAAGCGCTGTCGCCGTCGACTTCGCTGTAAGATTGCTCGAAGGTGATGGATGCTGAAAACGGGATTTGCTGGTCAAGCTGCAGCTCTGACATCAGAAATGCCTGCATGATCATCATCCCTTTGGCGTGAATGTTGCCGCCAAGTTCTGCCTTGCGTTCTACGTCCGTAAATTCCCCATCACCGACGTGAACCACGCAGCTAATACGAGAAGGTTCACCAAACGCCCGTGGATGACCGGGGAATTCAATGACCGACAGAGCGTTGATCTGGCCAACCATTTCGCCTTCGGTTTCAATCAGGATTTGCTCCATCAGGATTTCATCCCGCATGCGCTCGGCCAGGAAACCTTCGCGCCATTCACGCTGCTCGAGCATTTGCTGGAGCTGTTCGGCGTTAAAGCTGTTTTCTTCGGTAAACGGCGCGACTTCGCGCAGCTGGCGTGAAATCCAGGAAGGGCAGAGCGGCAGCATTTCCTGATCGCCCGTGTAGCGGACGGCCTCACGAATCAGCGGTTGCCAGGCATCGGCTGCTGGTGCAGGCAATGATTTCTCAGCGGCAATGGCATAGATCCACTGACACCAAAGCGCCATTTCATCGGCAGAAGCAATTTGCAGATTGTCTTCAAATTCACTGTAGATAGCGGCCGAAGCCAGATCCATCTCCATTTCCTGGAAATCGGCCAGAGAGTCGCGCTCGCCAACCAGCACCAGTTTGAAATCCAACGCTAATGACGGAATTTTCACCGGCAGTGGGCGAGTTTCGTCAGGTGAAATCCAGTCAAAACGCCCCTGGATCATGATTTGTTTCAGGCGCAGCCACAGCAGCGGCTGGGCAAGGACGCTACGCATCGACAGCACCAGGACGCCACCGTTTACGCGATGAATCAGACCAGGCTCCAGCGACACTTCACCTGCAAACTGGCGCACGCAGCCGAACAGTTGTTCCGGTTCAACCCAGTCAGCGGCAATTACTTCTCCGCTGGACGCAAAGTTATCGTCAGTGTGCTCGGCCGGTTGCAGCGTGACCCGGCTACCTTCAATTAGATAGTGTCCGCCAACAATCTCGTCTTCTTCGTCACGGGATGCTTCAACGGCCGCGGCGATAAGATCCAGATACTCTTGTTCTTCCGGAGCTTTTATCAGCATCAGATCGACGGAAGAAACTGAAAGGTTGAGTTGCTCAATCCCGTAAACTAAACGAGGTTGAATCGCAGAAAGAGGGGCAGCGTCGGTATCATAAGGCTGTGCAAAAATTTCCTGATAGCTTTCGGTATCAGGCACCAGGGCACGCCAGTCAAGTCGATTAGTCGTCAAAGTCGCTATATTTTTTAATGAGATGTCAAAGGCGCGATTATACAAGAATCGCTCGGGTAGCACACGGATAAAGCAGTAACACAGTTTTATCCCCCTCACAGCTTTGATTTTCAGTTCAGCGAATGGCGGAAAAACTGTTATTCTGAACTAAGTTACACGGTCACACTGAGATCACAATGAAATATCAACAGTTGGAAAATCTCGAGAGCGGCTGGAAGTGGAAGTATCTGGTTAAGAAGCATCGCGAAGGGGAATTAATCACGCGATACATTGAGGCCAGTGCAGCCCAAGAGGCGGTAGAGCAGCTCCTGACGCTGGAGAATGTGCCGGTTCTGGTTCAGAGCTGGATTGATCAGCATATGAACCCGGCGCTGCATAACCGCATGAAGCAAACGATTCGTGCCCGGCGTAAAAGGCATTTTAACGCTGAGCATCAGCATACCCGTAAGAAATCTATCGATCTGGAATATCTTGTCTGGCAGCGTCTGGCCGGGCTTGCACAGCGTCGTGGCAATACGCTTTCGGAAACGGTTGTTCAATTGATTGAAGATGCGGAACGCAAAGAGAAGGTGGAAAGCAAGATGTCGACGCTTAAGCAGGATCTGCAGGCTATGCTGGGTAAAAAATGACGCGATGAAAGCGCGTGTGACTGAGTCATCGTGAAACTTCAAGCAATAAAAAACCCCGCCATGGCGGGGTTTTTGTTCAAGGAAGAGTAACTTATGCCGCAGGCTGAGTTACAACTTCTTTGATACCTTTAACTTCGATCTCAACGCGACGATCTGGAGCCAGGCAGTCGATCAGTTTAGCTTTAGGCGCTACGTTGTCACAGGTGTTGCCGGTAACTGGGTTAGCTTTGCCCATGCCACGTGGAGAGATTTTGTTCGCTGGGATACCTTTAGAGATCAGGTAATCAACAACGCTCTGTGCACGTTTTTCAGACAGTTTCAGGTTGTACTGCTCGGAACCGATACGGTCGGTGTAGCCCAGAACAACAACGGAACCATCTTTAGGATCCAGGTTGCTCAGCTGGGTGTACAGCTGATCCAGTGCCTGCTGACCTTCTGGTTTCAGGGTAGCTTTGTTGAAGTTGAACAGAACGTCAGACTTCAGAGTGAAGTGTTTGGTCTGTACTTCTGGAGCTGGAGCTGGAGCTGGCGCTACAACTGGAGCAGCAGCTTCCTGCTGACCGAAGCGGTAGGAAACACCTACGCTCAGCATGCCGTTGTCTGGACGAGTACCAACGGTCTGTGCATCACCGATGTTGTTAACCCACTGGTATTCCAGACGGGTAGCGATGTCACGGGTAACAGCCCACTCAACACCACCAGCGAATACTGGAGAAACACCGGTGTCGTGGTCTTTCAGACGCTCACCAGCCGCGTTGTTAGCGGTGGAGTCTGCACGCCATACCATGCCGCCCAGACGGGTGTAGATGTCCAGGTCGTCAGTGATTGGGTAACCCAGTTTAGCGGTCAGCTGCACGCCCTGAGCTTTGAAAGCACCGTTTTCTGGGGTGCCTTTGTAAGGCATACGGCCCAGCCAGTCATAACCCATTTCGAAACCAACGTACGGGTTAACCTGGTAACCACCGAATGCACCAGCACCCAGTTGGCTTTCGTGGGTCGGACCACTGCCGATACCACGGTCATAGCCGTTACCGTAGAAACCGGTGTCGTGGTACTGGGACCAGCCCAGTTTACCACCTGCATACCAGGTGTTATCTTTCGGTGCGGCCTGCGCTACGGTAGCGAAGCCAGCCAGTGCCACTGCAATCGCGATAGCTGTCTTTTTCATTTTTTGCGCCTCATTATCATCCAAAAGGCCATGAGCTCTAAACCAATTTAAAGCCCAGGGTTAAATCCTTCGCCCGGGTTTACGCTCAATTGTTACTCTACCGATATATCGGTGTTATGAAGAGCAACCCTGGCGAGGTAAAGTCTACAACGTAGTTGAAAAGTTACAAGTGTGAAGTCCGTCAGGCATATGAAAAAAAACGACTTGCATACATATTTTTTTACAAAACGGATTGTTTTTTGAACGAGCCCTCTATCAAGAGAACCCCGTCAAACCGCCATATGGCGGGCATTTTTGAGTCATGGCAGCGGATTGTATGGCATACGTAAAAAATTCCAGGATTTCTCCTAAATTTACTTAATGATACAAACTAGAATGAATTTTTAGGCCATTTCGTGGTCTTGAACCGGATGTCCTTGTACTGGTTGGACGCATTATAAAGCCCATCGCGTTACCTGTTTCCGCTGCGATCGTTAGCCGTGAATGTTCTTCATCTGTTAATTCTTCTGGTAGCCAGCCGATCACAACGCTGTAATTTCCTGTCTGTAAAGCTTTCACCATGGCGTCAACGGTACAAAGCGGATCTAACTGATTTGCCTGCATCACTTTTGCCAGCGGCAGCCCAGCCCCCTGCAGCCATGCGCGGCTCAGTTTTTGCTGTGGCGTCAGCCATAGCTGCCAGCGAGATTGTTGTCCCAACTGCTGTAATAAAGGTAGCAGAATAAACTGGGTAACCCATGGGCTCTCTTCACTGTAAACCACTTCACTGATTAACCCCTGTACGCTGTTATCAGAGAGAGACTGCGCCGGGGAGTGCGGAGTAACTACAACATGATGAAAGTGAGCTTGAGCGTTATGTGAGTGCATAGTGAGTCCCGCCTAATGGGTTACTGTATGCATGTACAGTAATGCCTGTGCGAACAAAGATCAACCGGAATTTCGGAAAGTGTCTCGCATTTTCGGTACGCAAAAGCGCTATAGATGAAATTGTCATTGCCATTATCTTTAACCTTACTTATTTTCAGGGATTAAGAGGGCGGGTAACCAGAACAGCTATTTACCAGTTGATATATAAGGACATATTATGAAAAAGGTGACATTTATTAGAATTCATAAATCACGGGAATATCTTTCGTCACTGGGGAAAATCGGTTGTCGACCGCTATTTGGTGGTTATAGTCTGACCGTCGACGGCGTGGTCTTTGCTATGGTGGCTGAAGGTGAACTTTATCTGCGGGCTTGTGAACAGTGCGCGGAGTATTTTATCCAAAAATCGGCGCCTCCTCTGATGTACAGTAAACGCGGGCTTCCTGTCGCGCTGAATTACTACCGTGTCGATGAAGAACTTTGGGAAAATCCGGAAAAACTCGTCCAGCTCTCTTCTCTGGCGTTAAGAAGCGCCCAACGTGAGAAGAAACAAATCAAAATACGTTCTCGTCGCCTTAAGGACCTCCCCAATCTTTCCCTGAATATTGAAGTTATGCTTCGTGAGGTGGGGATCAATGATCCACAAACGCTTCAACTCTTTGGTGCCAAACGGTCATGGCTAAAATTACGCAACACCAGGAAAACGGTAGGTATTAAAGTCCTGCTCTCGCTTGCAGGTGCTATTCGTGGTGTTCATGAGGCGGTACTGCCTGCTGAGGTTCGGAAAGAATTGACGGAATGGTGGCGCTGCTATGAGCAGCGCCAGCAAGCTTACTCTGAACACTGAGAGATTTGCTGTTGAAGACGTGAGATCTCAGGCAGAAGAGCAATCAATAACCCAATTTGTTGCAGAACCAGGGGTTCTTTTGTGTCTGCCCGAGTCTCAAGCTGTGAGATGCGCGCGGAGAGCCCTGCCAGAGCAGTCTGAACACGCTCCTCATCAACAGGCAGGTGATGTAATGCGTCATCAACATAGCAGACGGCGTCATCGAGTAACACTAACGTATCACCGTGGTTGAGTTTTTCCCTGTGTGCACCTAATGCAGAGATATAGCTATTAAAGGAGTGATTCAGGCAAAGCAGGCGAAACGCCGCTTCGCGCATGTCATCTGAGACGCGAGGTTCAGATGACATATTTGAAACAACTGAGGCGAGATCAGCGTCTCTGTTATGGGCATCTCGCCGGGCAATGCGATATTCAAGACGGTTATCACGCCCCTGGTGGTACTGTTCAAGAATCGCATCCAGATAACGACAATTAGCGTTGAACGCACGTTCAACGACTCGTGAAAGCCGGCGGAATCGCCAGTCAGGCCAGATGAAACTCACTGCCGCCCAGGCTATTGCACAGCCTAAAAGTGTATCAATCACGCGCGGGAGAGCGACTTCAAATCCTTCACCCAACAGGTTAAAGCACAGCAATACCAGCAGCGTAATAAACATGGTGGCGTGGGCGTATTGCACATTACGGAAAGCGAAGAACAGCACGCCAGTAATAACGATAAGTATCAGTTGGCCTTCGAGAGACGGAACAAGCCAAAGCAAGGGCAGGCCAACGGCCACCCCAACCAGTGTGCCGATGATACGCAGCGCTAAGCGTCTTCGGGTTGCACTGTAGTTGGGCTGGCAGACAAACAAGCTGGTCAGAAGTATCCAGTAACCGTGTTGCAAACCCGTAAATTGAATAAACGCATAGCCCACACAGAGTACCAGTGACATTCGTACCGCATGGCGAAAGAGTGCGGATTCTGGCGTGAGGTTAAGCTTTAGCCGCTGCCAGATATCATCGAATCCGGTTAGCTTGTCGTCGGCTAAACGGTGCTCGGGATCGTTCTGCGGCTCAGCAATAGCCTGTTCTGACTCAATGTTTGCCAGTTGCGCATCAATTGCCTTCAGATTTGTAATCAGAAAGCCCAATGCTTTTATCTCTGAAGCGGTTGCATGACTCACACGAATTCGATCCAGCGCGGAGTCCAGATGGGTAAATGCGCGTTCAAACCGTGGGTCGTGCTGATAAGGGACTCGCAACAGGATTGATCGAGAGAGCTGCTGACAGGCCTGTGACTGCATCGTTAGCAGGCGCTGAAAGCGGAACATCACGTCGCTGTAGCGAAACTTATCGCGCAAAGCCTGGTACTGAATATGGGAAGAACTCGCTCGTTCGTGAATATCCTGGGCTACGAAATAATAGTGAAGTGTCCGGCGAGTGCCTCTCTGCCCCCGGTCGCCGCGAAGGCGAGTCAGTAATGAGCTTTTTGTCTGATTTAGCGTGGTCACTAATTGGCTGTTAGCCATGGCCAACTGGAGCATTGGAGCCTGACTGTCTTCTTCTATATCAGGATCAAATAGCGTGGCTTTAATTTCAAGAAAGCTCGCGAGGCTTTCATAACAGCGTGCCAGATTGTCCTGCAGCGGGCGAATAGGGAAAATCAAATGGCCTGCTAACGTCAGGAAGTTGTACCAGACGGCGCCGGCTAAAAGGAACAGCGGTTGCTGATACCAGTGCTCATAGAGGGAAATACCGAGCATCGTGTAGATGGCGATAAGCAGCGCGCCAAAGGCAATGGTGGCATAGCGTTGCCCTAATCCGCCAAGGAGGATGAATCCGCTGGTGGATACCGTTAAACCCACTGCAAACAACCACGGCCAGGGGAACAGTAACTCAACGGATGCTGAAGCAATGAAAAAGCTGACTAAAGTGATCAGTAAATTTCGTAGCCTACCACTTACCCGGTCGTCGAGATCGGCCAGGGCTGCAGCCACAACGCCAAGCGTGAGGGGAATCGTCAGCTTGACCTCACCAAGCCACCACGGCAGCGCCGCAGTGCCTGCAAGGGCAATAAATATGCGCAAGTTATAAAGCCAGGCGCTGTTCCAGGTATAACGACGTACCAGTGGGCTTAGGGTCAGCACAATGGCTCCTTACTGGAAGCGGCGACGAGCATTGGATTCGCGAGCAGCTCTGGCTACTTCAACTGGCACAACCCGGCGGCCAACGGGCCATAATGCGATAGCGGCAATCTTGAAGTTCGCAATTCCTACAGGGATCCCTATAACGGTAATACACTGCGCGATGCCCGCCATAATATGCATGATGCACAACCACCAGCCGAAGAAGATCAGCCAAAGAACATTTAACAGGGTGCCTCCGGTATTTAGCAGCGTATTTTTACCCTGTGGATTAAGCTCATCGACATGCACGGCTTCATTGCCGTAGGGCACAAAGGAAAGCTTGGTGATTTCCCAGCAGGAGCGAGTCAGCGGCAGAGTGAAAATCAGCACAATGCTTACCAGCGTGGCAAACAACCATGAGAGGGTGGTCAAGAAGCCTCCCAGCACAAAGTTCAGAACATTAAGTACGGTACGCATAGAGACGCTTCCCTGACAGAAAAATAAAGAGTGATTAACCTTAGAAATTATAACGCGTTTTTACTCTGGAGCGTCATTCCATCGGCAGTTAAACTTGAGTCATAATTCCCACATCGGATCGGGCAACGTAATGGAACTCAAATCAACTTCTCTCGGCAAGCATTTGGCACAGCACCCTTATAATCGGGTCAAACTGTTACCTGCCGGCGTTGAGGTCAAAGGCGACCGCCATGAATATCTTATCCCATTCAATCAGTTAATAGCGATTAACTGTAAACGTGGTCTGGTTTGGGGCGAGTTGGAATTCGTTCTTCCTGAAGACAAGGTTGTTCGCCTGCACGGTACAGAATGGGCGGAGACCCAGCGTTTTTTCCATCATCTGAATTCGCTTTGGCTTAACTGGAGCGCGGAGATGAGCGATGTGGCTGCTGAAGTTTTAACCGCTCAACGTGAAGAGATAGCGAGGCGTACCCGAAAAGAGGTGTGGTTCCGGCGAAGTGATATGCAGGCATTACAAGATAACCTGCGTGCAGCTATTTCAGCTCTCCCACTGCCGCATGCCCGACTTGGTGAGTTTGAAAACTGTCGCGAAGCGTGGGCCATATGTAAAGCCTGGCTTGAACAGGGTGAAGAGCGTCGACATCAGCGCAATAACGTTTACACCGAACGGATGCTGGAAAAATATGCTGCTTTCTTTGATCAGGTTGAAAGCTCGCCGCTGAATCCGTCCCAGGCCCGTGCCGTGGTGAATGGAGAGGATTCCCTATTGGTACTGGCCGGGGCTGGTAGCGGCAAAACCTCTGTGCTTGTGGCGCGTGCTGGGTGGTTGCTACAGCGCGGCGAAGCAACAGAGGAGCAAATCCTGCTTTTAGCCTTTGGCCGTCAGGCCGCACAGGAAATGGATGAACGTATAGCCAGCCGCCTTAATACAGAGGCTATTTCCGCCAGAACCTTCCACTCACTGGCGCTGCACATCATTCAGCAAGGGAGTAAAAAAGTTCCTCGAATCAGCGAACTAGAGAGTGATGCTACGGCTCGCCATCAGTTGCTGATTGACAGCTGGCAGCAGCAATGCCGGGAAAAAAAAGCGATGGCCAAAGGTTGGCGGCAGTGGCTTAGCGAAGAGCTGGAGTGGGATGTTCCGGAGGGTGAATACTGGCAGGACAAACGCCTGGCGAAGAGGCTTGCCACCCGGCTCGATCGCTGGCTCGGCCTGATGCGGATGCACGGAGGTTCTCAGGCAGAAATGATAGACAGCGCACCGGAAGAGGTCAGGGAGCTTTTCACTAAGCGTATTAAGCTGATGGCACCGTTGTTAAAAAGCTGGAAGGCTGCTCTTAAAGCCGAGGAGGCGGTTGATTTCTCCGGTCTTATTCATCAGGCAATTAATGTGCTCGAAAAGGGCCGGTTTATCAGCCCATGGAAGCATATCCTTGTCGATGAGTTTCAGGATATCTCCCCCCAGCGGGCCGCCTTACTAGCCGCGTTAAGACGGCAGAACTCCCATACCTCACTTTATGCAGTGGGGGACGACTGGCAGGCTATCTACCGGTTTAGCGGGGCGGAAATGACGCTCACCACGGCATTCAGCCACCATTTTGGGGAAGGCGACAGCTGTGCGCTGGATACCACGTATCGCTTTAACGATCGCATCGGCGAGATTGCGAACGGTTTTGTACAGCAAAACCCGTATCAGCTGCGTAAGCCCCTCAATAGCCTCTCCAAAGGGGACAAAAAAGCAGTGACTCTGCTTGCCGATGACAGGCTCGATGATTTGTTGGACAAACTTAGTGGGTACGCTTTGCCCGAACAGCGAATTTTGGTGCTGGCGCGGTATCACCATTTGCGCCCGGAAAGTCTGGAGAAAGCCTCGACGCGATGGCCTAAGCTCAATATTGATTTTATGACCATCCATGCGAGCAAAGGACAGCAGGCAGACTATGTGATCATTCTTGGTTTACAGGAAGGAAAAGACGGTTTTCCTGCGCCCGCGCGTGAGTCAATCATGGAACAGGCGCTCCTGCCACAGCCGGAGGATTTCCCGGATGCAGAGGAGCGGCGTTTACTTTATGTCGCGCTGACGCGAGCCCGCCATCGGGTCTGGCTTATGTTCAACAAGCAGGAACCTTCTGTCTTTGTTGAGGCACTTAAACGGCTGGGTGTACCCGCGGCTAATCGCCCCTGATTATTTCAGGCGTTCATTCAGGTAGCGTTGGTAATCCGGGATAAGAATATCCACGCTTTCATTGAAGCCCGGTGAATGAATAATAAAATCGGCGGTAGAAAGGTTGGTGGCGACCGGGATATTCCACACGGTCGCCAGGCGCAGCAGGGCCTTAACGTCAGGGTCGTGAGGAACGGCATTGAGCGGGTCCCAGAAGAAAATCAGGACATCAATTTTGCCTTCAGAAATTAAGGCTCCTACCTGCTGGTCTCCCCCCATTGGGCCACTGAGCATGGCGTTGACTTCAAGGCCAGTTGCTCGCTGAATTAAATTACCTGTTGTCCCGGTGGCATAGAGTGTGTGGTTGGCAAGCGTTGCTTTATGACGCTGTACCCACTTCAAAAGCGCGTCCTTACAATGATCGTGGGCAACCAGTGCGATATGTTTTTTTACCGCAAGGGTGCGGGTAGTCAGTTCCATTCTCTTTTCCTGGGTAGTTTTAGGCTGCTAACAGATTACTCAAAGCCCCAGGAGCTGCAAGAGTAGAACGTCAAAAAAGCGAGGTATCTCGAGGCATTGCTATGGATTGGGTGTCTCATTTACCCAGTGTAAAAAACGTGCCCGCGTCGGCTTATCGGCTTGACTGAACCAGTATCTCAGCCGCTGCTCTGTGAGTGCTTCAGATTGTGCAGGTGGAAAGTCGGGATTCACCAGGGAAAATAGTTGCATACTTTCGTTGACCTTGAGGTTCGCGAATCCGGGCATTGACGCTTTTTTCCCTGATTTATTATAGCGCTGAGTTTCTTCTTCATAATCCGTTCCGGTTGGGTCGGGCTTTATCTCCAGAATATCGGTTCGGATGGGAATGGGATGAGCCTGGCTATCCAGCAGCTTAATTTGAAAAGTGGCTGCCGAGTGATTGGGATCTTTTAGCGGCAGAACAATATTGACCAGGTCTATCTCTTTGGTGTCAAAACTGATCACCAGCGGCGGAGATATTGCTGGGGGGCGGTTGCGAGTGCTGAGCGACTTTTTTTCAATTCGCAGAACGAGCTGGTGGGGCCCATTGTTCTGGTCAAGTTAATCAGGACACTTTTTTATCAGACATCTGTTCATAGCGTACCGGAGATATTTCCCCGTTCGCCGTATGATTTCTGTCAAG
>NZ_FXAS01000061.1:0-11096 GCF_900177785.1 Cedecea sp. NFIX57
ACTCTTCAAGACTTGATATTTGTTTGCATCCGAAGATGCTGAGATATCAATCCTGCGAGTGCCCACACAGATTGTCTGATAAATTGTTAAAGAGCAGTGCTACTTTCTCAGTAGCGCGGGCTGTGCATATTACGCTTTCCCGCTGCGTAGTCAAGCATTTATTTTTCGCTTCACTCCGCCTGACACGCCGCTTTGCAAGCCGTTGTTCCGTGTCAGTGGAGGCGCATTATAGGGAGTTCTTCGGCGGTGACAAGCGTTTATTTAAAAAAACTTTCTGACCGCATTCTTTTTCGCCAACCCGCTTATTTACAACGCTATTTGGTGCTTAACTGTGCAATTTCACGGGCAAATCGGGCTACCTGCGGCCAATCGGTATAAACCACTTCTTTACTTGTATCCGTTTCACCGTCGGTCATTTTCATAATTAAGCGGATCATGAAGCGGTCCAGCCAGCCATAACGCGGGTAACGCAGCGCACCAGCAAACACGGCACAATGATCGGGCTGCCAAACCGAGTTCAGCAAAAACTTGCGGGTATAAGGGTTTGTCTGCGGCGAGCGCTTCTCTGGTTTACGGGCAACGAGGTTGACCGCGAAAAATGCACTCGCGCGCTCCTTCAGCTGCAGCTGATACTTTTTCACGAACGCCTCAACAGAGGCATGGAAATGTCCGTAGCGAATAGAAGCACCAATGATCACCCGGTCGTAATTAGCCCAGGAGATTTCCTCGCAGCGATGAAGATTGACCACATCGCTCTCCACGCCCAGCTCTTTCAGTTCAGAAGAGATATAAGAAGCAATCTCACGAGTTTGACCATCTCGGGTCGAAAACAGAATTAAGGTTTTCACACAGGCTCCGATTACTCACGCCAGAAAGTAGGCGTGAACAGGACTAACAGGGTAAACACTTCAAGGCGACCAAACAGCATATTCACGATCAGGATCCATTTAGCCACAGGATTCATGCTGGCAAAGTTATCCGCCACCACGCCAAGGCCGGGACCGAGGTTATTCAGCGTTGCGGCAACAGAAGCAAAAGCAGAGAAGTCATCGACGCCGGTCGCGATGATAGCCAGCATACTGACGATAAACACCAAAGCATAAGCAGAGAAGAACCCCCATACGGCTTCAAGGATTCGTTCCGGCAAGGCACGATTCCCAAGCTTGATGCTGTACACGGCATTCGGGTGCACCAGGCGTTTCAGCTCGCGGTTACCTTGTTTAAACAGCAGCAGGATTCGAATCACTTTCAGGCCACCGCCGGTAGATCCCGCGCAGCCACCGATGAAGGCAGAGCAAAGCAGTAATACCGGCAAGAATAACGGCCAGCGAGCAATGCTGTCCGTGGTAAAGCCCGCGGTGGTCGCCATCGACACCACCTGGAAGAAAGCCTGGTTCAGCGTCTGCCAGGCTGACTGGTAGGTATTGTGGAACCACAACACTAGCGTGCAAACCAGAACCAACGAGAGCTGCACGCCGATAAACATCCTAAATTCCGGATCGCGCCAGTACACCTTGAGGCTACGCCCGCTCAGCAGCGAGAAGTGCAGGCTGTAGTTACAGCCAGAGATCAGCAGGAAGATAGCAATAATGGTATTGATGGTTGGGCTATTGAAGTAGCCCACGCTGGCGTCGTGTGTCGAGAAGCCGCCAATCGCAATAGTAGAGAAACTATGCCCGATAGCGTCAAACGCCGGCATCCCTGCGAACCAAAGCGCCAGCGCGCAGGCAATCGTCAGCAGGACATAAATCAGCCACAGCGTCTTTGCTGTTTCAGCAATACGCGGGCGCATTTTGTTATCTTTTAGCGGCCCCGGCATTTCTGCCCGGTACAGCTGCAACCCGCCGACGCCAAGAATAGGCAAGATAGCCACCGCCAGGACGATGATCCCCATCCCGCCGAACCATTGCAGCATTTGCCGATAGAAGAGAATTGCGTGTGGTAAAGAGTCCAGCCCCACCAGCGTTGTCGCCCCGGTGGTCGTCAGGCCAGAGAAGGATTCAAAAAAGGCGTCTGTTACCGTCAGGTTCGGCCGCTCGGCGAAGACAAACGGCAGTGCACCCACGCTGCCCAGCACGGTCCAAAACAGCACAACAATCAGGAAGCCTTCCTTCGGTTTGAGATCTCTTTTTTCGCGGCGGTTCGGCCACCACAGTAAAGAGCCTATCGCCAGCGCAACGAAAAAGGTTTGAGTAAAGGCGCGGCCGGCACCATCGCGATAGATTAGAGCCACTAAGCCGGGGAGGATCATGGTTCCGGAAAAGAGGATAACCAACAGGCCAACGATTCGGGTAATGGCGCGAAAATGCATTTCAGCCGCTTCCTTAAATATCTATAAATAACGAGGTGGGATTATTGTTCAAACGGCAATAAATGCAACGCACCACGGCTAAAGTCACTCAGCCTGGCGCTGAAGGCAGCCAACTGGGTTTGCGGCAATGCGACTCGCAGAGCAACGATGGCCTGGAAGTCGCTTTCCACAATAAAACCATCGCTTTGCTTGAGCAGTGCTTCCAAACCCGCCAGCTGCGAATAGTCGCACTGCAAAGTATATTCGGTTAACGGCACTTTGAGCACTGTAGAAAGCTGGTTTAACGCCAGTTGGACACCGCCGCCATAGGCTTTCACCAGACCACCAGTACCCAGCTTCACCCCACCGTAGTAACGCACCACTACCGCAGTGATTTCACCAATCCCTTTCCCCATCAGTTGGGCTAACATCGGTTTTCCTGCAGTGCCGGCAGGCTCTCCGTCATCCGAGAAACCGAGCTGCTGCGAGTCATCCGGCGCGCCAGCAACCCACGCCCAGCAGTGGTGACGGGCGTCCGGGTGTTCAGCCCGGGCTTTCTCAACAAATGCTTTAGCCGCTATTACCCCGTCCGTATGGGCAACAAGGGTAATAAAGCGGCTTTTTTTGATCTCCTCGCTGACCGTGACGGGCTCAGCGGGGATTGGCCAGCTTTCCATTACGCGAGCTTCAGGTTACGCGTCATGTTTTCGATGCTGTTTTCATAGATAACGACGTTATCTTCAATACGGATGCCACCAAACGGCTTCAGCGCTTCAATACGCTTCCAGTCGAAGTGCTTGCTGTACTGCCCTTCACGCCACGGTGCCAGCAGCGATTCGATAAAGTACAGACCTGGCTCAATGGTCAGCACCATGCGAGGTTCCAGTACGCGGGTGCAGCGCAGATAAGGATGCTGCGAAGGTGCCGCCAGGTGCGTCCCTGTATCGTCCTGCATAAACCCGGCTACGTCGTGAACCTGCAGGCCTAACGGATGCCCGATGCCGTGTGGCATGAACGGGGTAGTGATCCCGGCTTCCAGCATTGCCTCTTCACTGATGTCGTTTACCAGCTTGTGGCGACGCAGCAACTTAGCCAGGCGCTGATGGAACTGGATGTGGTAGTCGGTATAGCGCACACCGGACTTCATGGTGTCGATAAGCGCCAGTTGCTCTTCGTTCACGTCTTTAATCAGATGAGCAAAATCGCTGTCGCTTTGGGTCGTCCAGGTTCGCGTCAGGTCGGCGGCATAACCGTTATATTCTGCGCCAGCGTCGAGCAGGAAGCTGCGAATTTCGGCAGGTACGCGGTGATCCAGCTTAGTGTAGTGCAGCACCGAAGCATGCTCATTAAGCGCCACGATATTGCCATACGGTACATCGGTATCGCGGTGGCCGGTCGCCGTCAGGTAAGCGATGTTAATATCGAACTCGCTCATACCGGACAAGAAGGCTTCGTGCGCAGCGCGGTGGCCGACGACTGCCGTTTTCTGTGCTTCGCGCATGCAGGACAGTTCGTAGTCCGTTTTATAAGCGCGATAATAATGCAGATAGTCGATAACCCCTTTCGGGTTGATATTGGCTGGCGTGATATCCAGCTGCAATGCACGCTCTGGCACCGGGCCAATATAACCAATATTGCCGCGTGCGGCAGGCAGCTGACTGCCGATACCGTCGGCTTTTGGCAGCGCAATCACGTCAATATCATCAGTCCAGAAGGATTCCGGCAGCGGCTCTACGTTGTGCCAGTAATCCACCGGCAGATAGAACCACAGCTTCGGCTTATTCACACCGTCCACCAGCAGCCAGCAGTTAGGCACCTGGGTCACCGGCACCCAAGCCTTGAACTGCGGGTTTACTTTAAACGGATAGGCATGGTCATCGAGGAAGACATTGAACAGCTCCCCGGAGTGAATAAGTAATGCATCAAGGTTAAAACGCGCCAGAACGTTGCGGGTACGCTCCTGTAGCGTTGCCACATGATCTTTATACAGCGCGGCCAGTGATTCCATAATTTATCCTTCTGTTTTTGTCTCTGTTCGCATCGCATCTTAGCATACCGGACAAACCACCGAGTTATTTCCGCCGCCTGTGATCGAGCTTGCAAATATTTAAAGAGAAATTTGCATTTCATTAACATCAATTCCACACTCCGCTTCATCTGGTACGACCAGATCCCATTGCTGGATTCAGGAGACTGACATGCTCTACCAAGGTGAAACCCTACATCTCGACTGGCTGGAAGACGGCATCGCCGAACTGGTTTTTGATGCCCCCGGCTCCGTCAACAAGCTGGATACAGCGACCGTCGCCAGCCTCGGCGAAGCGCTGGCCGTGCTTGAAAAACAGCCGAACCTCAAAGGCCTGCTGCTGAGCTCCAGCAAGTCCGCCTTCATCGTTGGCGCCGACATTACCGAATTCCTGTCGCTGTTCCTGGTCCCTGCCGAACAGCTGACCCACTGGCTGCAATTTGCCAACAGCGTGTTTAACCGCCTGGAAGATCTGCCCGTCCCAACCATCGCCGCAGTGAATGGCTATGCGCTGGGCGGCGGATGCGAATGCGTGCTGGCAACCGATTATCGCCTGGCAACGCCGGATGCCCGCATTGGCCTGCCGGAAACTAAGTTAGGCATCATGCCGGGCTTTGGCGGCTCCGTTCGCCTGCCGCGTTTATTAGGTGCCGATAGCGCGCTGGAAATTATCACTGCGGGCAAAGATGTTAGCGCTGCAGAAGCGCAAAAACTTGGCCTGGTTGATGGCGTGGTAAAAACTGAAAAACTACGCGATGGCGCCCTGGCAGTCCTTCGCCAGGCAATCAAAGGCGAGCTGGACTGGCAGGCTAAACGCGCCCCGAAACTGCAGCCTCTACACTTAAGCAAAATCGAAGCCGGTATGAGCTTCACCATTGCTAAAGGCATGGTGGCGCAGATCGCCGGGAAGCATTACCCCGCGCCAATGACTGCGGTAAAAACCATTGAAGCTGCCGCTGGTCTTGGCCGTGATGAAGCCCTGAAGCTGGAAACCCAAAGCTTTGTGCCGCTGGCTCGCTCCAATGAAGCCCGCGCTCTGGTCGGCATCTTCCTGAACGATCAGTTTGTCAAAGGCAAAGCGAAAAAACTCACCAAAGATATCGAAACGCCTAAACACGCGGCCGTACTCGGTGCGGGCATTATGGGCGGCGGCATTGCTTATCAGTCAGCCTGGAAAGGCGTGCCGGTCTTAATGAAAGACATTAACGAGAAGTCACTGGCGCTGGGCATTAATGAAGCCAGCAAGCTGCTGAACAAACAGCTCGAGCGCGGCAAAATTGACGGCATGAAGCTGGCTCAGGTGATTTCGACCATCCAGCCAACGCTGGAATACGCCGGGTTCGATCGTGTGGACGTTATCGTTGAAGCTGTAGTTGAAAACCCGAAAGTGAAAAAAGCGGTACTGGCGGAAACCGAAGATAAAGTTCACCCTGATGCCGTGCTGGCTTCCAACACTTCCACTATCCCGATTAGCGAACTGGCCAGCGTGCTGAAACGCCCGGAGAACTTCTGCGGGATGCACTTCTTCAACCCGGTGCACCGCATGCCGCTGGTTGAAGTCATTCGCGGAGAAAAAACCTCAGACGCGACCCTCGCCAAAGTGGTGGCATGGGCAAGCAAAATGGGTAAAACCCCTATCGTGGTCAATGACTGCCCGGGCTTCTTCGTCAACCGCGTGCTGTTCCCCTACTTTGCAGGCTTTAGCCAGCTGCTGCGCGACGGCGCGGATTTCCGTCAGATCGATAAAGTAATGGAAAAACAGTTCGGCTGGCCAATGGGCCCGGCTTACCTGCTGGACGTGGTCGGGATTGATACCGCCCATCACGCACAGGCGGTCATGGCCGCAGGTTTCCCGCAGCGTATGAGTAAAGATTACCGCGACGCGATCGACGTTCTGTTTGATGCCGGACGCTACGGCCAGAAAACCCAGCAGGGTTTCTACCGCTTTAAAGAAGACAGCAAAGGCAAACCGCGCAAAGAGCAGGACGAAGCTGTTGATAGCCTGCTGGCAGACGTAAGCCAGCCTAAGCGCAGCTTCAGCGACGAAGAAATTATCGCCCGCATGATGATCCCAATGGTCAACGAAGTGGTTCGCTGCCTTGAAGAAGGCGTGATCGCCAGCCCGGCAGAAGCCGATATGGCACTGGTTTACGGCCTCGGTTTCCCTCCGTTCCACGGCGGCGCGTTCCGCTGGCTGGACACCCTGGGCAGCGCGAAGTATTTCGATATGGCGCAGCAGTACCAAAACCTCGGCCCGCTGTACGTCGTGCCTGAAGGCCTCAAGGCCAAAGCATCACGCAACGAGCCGTACTATCCCCCGGTCGAGCCAGCCCGCCCGGCCAGTGATTTGAAAAGCGCCTGAGGAGTGAATATGGAAAAGGTTGTTATTGTTGATGCCATCCGTACGCCGATGGGCCGCTCTAAAGGCGGTGCGTTCCGCAACGTTCGCGCTGAGGATCTGTCGGCGCACCTGATGCGCAGCATTCTGTCCCGTAATCCGGCACTCGAAGCCGCAGCATTGGACGACATTTACTGGGGCTGCGTCCAGCAGACGCTTGAGCAGGGTTTCAATATTGCCCGTAACGCATCGCTTCTGGCGGAAATCCCTCATTCGGTGCCTGCTACCACGGTGAACCGCCTGTGCGGTTCCTCCATGCAGGCGCTGCACGATGCAGCACGCATGATTCAAACTGGTGACGCGCATGCTTGCCTGATCGGCGGCGTGGAACACATGAGCCACGTACCAATGACTCACGGGATTGATTTCCACCCAGGCCTTAGCCGCAACGTGGCAAAAGCCGCGGGCATGATGGGCCTGACGGCTGAAATGCTCTCCCGCCTGCACGGTATAAGCCGTGAAATGCAGGATCAGTTTGCCGCGCGTTCCCATCAGCGTGCCTGGGCCGCTACAGAAGCCGGGCACTTCAAAGCTGAAATTATGCCGACCAGCGGTCACGATGCCGACGGCGTTCTGAAGCGTTACGACTACGATGAAGTGATCCGCCCGGAAACCACGGTTGAAGGCCTGGCGGCGCTGAAGCCCGCTTTTGATCCGGTCAACGGCACCGTCACTGCAGGCACATCTTCGGCACTGTCCGATGGCGCATCTGCGATGCTGCTGATGAGCGAAACTCGCGCCAAAGAGCTGGGCCTGAAAATCCGCGCTCGCGTTCGCTCTATGGCCGTCGTCGGCTGCGACCCGTCCATTATGGGCTACGGCCCAGTGCCTGCATCCCGACTGGCGCTGAAAAAAGCAGGTCTGACCGCGCAGGATATTGACCTGTTTGAGATGAACGAAGCGTTTGCCGCCCAGATCCTGCCGTGTATTAAAGATCTGGGGCTGATGGATAAGATCGATGAGAAGATCAACCTGAACGGCGGAGCTATTGCGCTGGGCCACCCGCTGGGCTGCTCCGGCTCGCGTATCAGCACCACGCTTATCAACCTGATGGAGCGTCGCGACGCGCAGTTTGGCCTGGCTACCATGTGTATTGGCCTGGGTCAGGGCATTGCGACCGTATTTGAACGCGTTTAATAAAAAACGAAACTGAGTTTAGTTGCCGTGTTTCCCGCCTGTCAGGGGCGGGTTTTTTATTTCTAAAAGATAAAAAAAACCACCGACGATGCGGTGGCTTATTCTGACGGCGAACGGCCTTAAATAAAGGAGAAAGCGTCGCCGAACATGTGCTCAACCAGCGCCCCGCGCTCGTTACAGAACAGGTCACGGGCAATTTTTGCCATTTCGAACCGGCCTGCGATATAGATATCGTGCCCGCTCAGGGAAGCGTGATCCTGCATAACGGCGGTAAGCACAGTCCCGCTTCGGCCACGCCAGCCTTCTTCCGGCTGCTCCACCACGGCTTCAACACGAAGATTAGGATGCTGCAGAGTCAGCCCTTCCAGCTCGGACAGGTCGTAAAGATGCTTCTCTTCACGGCCACCCCAATAGATTGCAATTTCACGCTCTGGGTTACGCGCCAGCGCCGTCAGCAGAATAGAACGAACGTAAGAGAACCCAGTCCCGCCGGCAATCAGGATAAGTGGACGATCTTCGTCCTCGCGCAGCCACGCATCACCGTGTGGCATATCAACCACAATTTCCTGCTCTTTCAGAATACGGTCCATGACCGCCATGGCGTAGAGGTTGAGCTCAGA
Source organism: Cedecea sp. NFIX57 (assembly GCF_900177785.1). Lineage (NCBI taxonomy): Bacteria > Pseudomonadati > Pseudomonadota > Gammaproteobacteria > Enterobacterales > Enterobacteriaceae > Cedecea > Cedecea sp. NFIX57. The sequence continues at coordinate 8,472 of NZ_FXAS01000061.1, forward strand.
GGCACCAATATGTAGCTCAATGAACTCACGCTCGCTCGGCGTGGAAGCCATAGAGAACGGGCGTTTATCCCGCTCATCCATCACTACCATCAAATACTGCCCGGCCTGGAATGAGAAATCGCCTTCCGGCAGCAATCGAACGCGATATACCGTGTCGGTTATCGCTTCTACCGAGGTCACTTTACAGCTTAAGGTTGTCATGCGTCCCCTCTGTCGGGTCAATAATGCTAAACCGTAAAGGTCGCCGCTCAGGCGCCTTTGTCGTTATCAAAAATAGCCAGTTCATCCCAGATTGCATCAATACGCGCGCATACCTCAACATCTTTCTTGATTGGGCGCCCCCATTCACGCTGGGTTTCGCCCGGCCATTTATTGGTGGCGTCCAGTCCCATTTTAGAGCCCAGCCCGGAAACCGGGGAGGCAAAATCCAGATAGTCTATCGGCGTGTTATCCACCAGCACCGTATCACGGGACGGATCCATGCGCGTAGTGATCGCCCAGATAACATCGTTCCAGTCGCGCGCATTAACGTCGTCATCGCATACGATAACAAACTTGGTGTACATAAACTGACGCAGGAACGACCAAACCCCCATCATCACTCGCTTGGCATGCCCGGCATACTGCTTTTTGATCGTTACCACAGCCAGGCGGTATGAACACCCTTCCGGCGGGAGATAGAAATCAATAATCTCCGGAAATTGTTTTTGCAGGATGGGCACCAGCACTTCATTCAGCGCCACACCCAACACCGCAGGCTCATCCGGTGGGCGGCCGGTATACGTTGAATGATAAATCGCATCCTGCCGCTGAGTGACATGGGTTACGGTGAACACTGGGAAGCTATCCACTTCGTTGTAGTATCCCGTATGGTCGCCATATGGGCCTTCCGGTGCCATTTCACCAGGCTCAATGTAACCTTCCAGCACAATTTCCGCACCTGCAGGAATTTCAAGATCGTTGGAGATACATTTCACGACCTCGGTTTTAGTCCCGCGCAGCAGCCCGGCAAAAGCATATTCGGACAGCGTATCCGGCACCGGCGTCACCGCCCCAAGAATGGTTGCGGGATCTGCACCAAGCGCTACAGAGACAGGGAAGCGTTCACCCGGGTGAGCCTCGCACCACTCCTGGAAATCCAGGGCACCGCCGCGATGAGACAACCAGCGCATAATCAGCTTGTTTTTGCCAATCAGCTGCTGGCGGTAAATACCGAGATTCTGGCGCTCTTTGTGCGGACCACGGGTCACAGTGAGCCCCCAGGTAATCAGCGGGGCAACGTCTTCCGGCCAGCAGCGCATGATCGGAATGCGATTAAGATCGACTTCATCCCCTTCCCAAACCTGTTCCTGGCAAGGTGCATTTCGCAGACGTTTAGTCGGCATATTCAGAACTTGTTTGAACTGCGGCAGCTTATCAAACAGGTCACGGAAACCTTTTGGCGGCTCCGGTTCTTTGAGGAAGGCCAGCAGTTTCCCGACTTCACGCAGGGCAGTAACATCTTCCTGCCCCATGCCCATCGCTACGCGTTTCGGCGTCCCAAACAGGTTACACAGCACCGGCATGGTGTAGCCTTTCGGGTTTTCAAACAGCAAAGCCGGGCCACCGGCTCGCAGCGTGCGATCGGCAATTTCAGTCATTTCCAGATTCGGATCGACAGGCAATGCGATACGTTTGAGTTCGCCCTGCTGCTCAAGCAGCGCAAGAAATTCGCGTAGGTCGTGGTATTTCATGCAATTTATCGTGACGTCGGATTTGGCCGTCATTATACGGACTTCAGCGCCGGCATGCTGTATTTTTGTTAAATTAGCGTGAAACCGGCCGCCTGCGACCGCGTCCGGACAGGTTATACTGAAGCTGTGTATCTCTGCGAAGGACGTTTTGTTATTCTGACGCGCTTAAGCGGGCGAAAAGAGAAATTATGCAATCCTGGTATCTTCTTTACTGTAAACGTGGTCAATTACTGCGCGCCAAAGAGCATCTTGAGCGCCAGGAAGTTAATTGCCTTACACCAATGATCACGCTGGAAAAAATGGTGCGTGGTAAAAGAACTGCGGTCAGCGAGCCTCTGTTCCCTAATTACCTGTTTGTCGAGTTCGATCCGGAATCCATCCATACCACCACGGTGCATTCCACCCGTGGCGTCAGCCATTTTGTTCGCTTCGGCGCGCAGCCGGCAACGGTACCGGAAACCGTGATTCATGAACTGATGCACTATCAAATAGAGAACATCATCGACCCGGAAACGCCGTATCCCGGCGACAGCGTGGTGATTACTGAAGGGGCATTCAAGGGATTAGAAGCCATTTTTGCTGAGCCAGACGGCGAGGCCCGCTCGATGTTACTGCTGAACTTACTGAACAAGCAGGTACAGCAAAGCATCAGGAATACTGACTTTCGCAAGGTTTAATGCAAAAAGGCCAGCATCTGCTGGCCTTTTTCAGACTGCTGACTAACCCCACTGTTTTTTGGTGGGGTTCTGTTTTTGAGCGACCGCAGGTCGCGATCGCGATATTTTTTCTCTCACCCTGCCAGCGTTTTCAGCCACAGCCTCCGGGCCACATATCCCCTCATGAAGGCCGTCACCATGCTAAAAAGCCAGCAAAGATGCGCCAGCAGCGCCAT
>NZ_FXAS01000122.1:0-1416 GCF_900177785.1 Cedecea sp. NFIX57
AACCCGGGCAAAAGAAGCTCTGAAAAATTTTGCACGTCACCACAACCACCGCATTGCCGGCTGGTATGTGGATAACGTGTCCGGCACCACAATGAACCGTCCAGAGCTTATACGCCTGCTGGAAGATGCCGAGCCCGGGGATGTTATCCTTATTGAGCAGGTCGACCGGCTCTCACGACTCGATGATGCGGGATGGGAAACACTCAGAAAACAGATCGCCGACAAACAGCTGGCCGTTGTCAGTCTGGATCTACCCACCAGTCACCTGGCGCTGACCAGCGTCGCCAGCGATGAATTTACCCGCAGCATGCTGAAGGCCGTCAATGGCATGATGCTGGACATGCTTGCCGCCATTGCCAGAAAAGACTACGAAGACAGACGTCGCCGGCAGGCTGAGGGGATAAGGAAAGCAAAGGCTGAAGGAAAATACCGGGGCAGGGTGGCCGATGCGCAGAAGCATGAATTAATCCGGACGCTGCGCCTGGCGCACGGGAAGTCCCTGCGCGAGACCGCCCGCCTCGCTGGCGTGTCTAAAATGACCGTGATCCGCGTCTGCAGTGATGCTGAAGAGTAGGGGATTCACGCATTCAGGGCTGTGATAACATATACCGGTCATTTTCAGAGCCTGAATCGATGAAAAAGAAAAACGTTACGCCCACGCCCCATGACGCAGCATTTAAGCAGTTTCTGACCCAGCCGGAGATTGCCCGGGATTTTATGCACATCCATCTTCCGGCCGAGCTGCGGGCCATCTGCGATCTGAGCACGCTGAAGCTGGAGTCAGGTTCATTTGTGGAAGACGATCTCCGCCAGTATTTCAGCGACGTACTTTACAGCCTGAAAACAGAGGCTGGCAGCGACAGTTACATTCACGTTTTGATCGAGCACCAAAGCACCCCTGATAAACATATGGCCTCCAGGATGCTTCGCTACGCAGTGGCTGTAATGCAGCGCCACCTCGACGCCGGCCACAAAAAGCTGCCGCTGGTGATACCGGTGCTGTTCTACACCGGCAAACGCAGCCCGTATCCGTATTCCACCCGGTGGCTGGATGAGTTTGACAACCCGGAGTTAGCAGGCAGACTCTACAGTGGAGATTTTCCACTGGTTGACGTGACGGTGATACCCGACGATGAGATTATGACCCATCGCAGTATGGCCGCCCTGACGCTGCTGCAGAAGCACATTCACCAGCGGGATATCGCCACCCTGACGGACCAGCTGGTCACGCTCCTGATGGCAGACACTCTGTCTTCACCCCTGGTGATGACCCTGATACAATACTTAATACAAGCCGGGGAGTCCGCAGACTCCGAAGCCTTTGTACGCGAACTGGCACAGCGGGTGCCGCAACACGGAGACGCACTGATGACCATCGCACAACAGCTTGAACAGAAGGGAATGGAGAAGGGCATT
>NZ_FXAS01000108.1:0-1688 GCF_900177785.1 Cedecea sp. NFIX57
CCCCGTCCTTCAGGGCGGGGATATAAGGCACGGTTTTCCACCTAACCTGGTGTTTGCTGTTGCTCAATATATTGCCGGATGATCGAAATCGGCGAACCACCGCAACTACTTGCAAAATAACTCGGTGTCCACAGAACGCCTTTGTGGTAATAGTGTCGGGCGATATCAGGCCGGTCACGGCGAAGCAGTCTGCTGGATACGCCTTTAAGACTGTTGACCAGATTTGATACTGCCAGCTTTGGCGGATAATTGATCAACAAGTGTACGTGGTCGTCCTCGCCGTCCATTTCAACCAGTTCAACATCAAAATCAGCGCATACACTGGCGAAGTAGCCACGTAGCTTTTCGATGGCGTCCAAATCAAATACCTTTCGTCGATATTTGGTGACGAATACCAAGTGAACGTGCATCAGGAAAACGCAGTGTCTTCCACGTCTAATATCAGTTTCTTTTGTCATAGACCAAAGTATAATGGTACGCATGAAACGACTACAAGCCTTTAAATTCCAGCTAAGACCAAATGGTCAGCAGGAGCGTGATATGCGGCGCTTCGCCGGGGCTTGTCGTTTTGTATTCAACAAATCACTGGCCTTGCAGAACGAAAATCATGAGGCGGGAAACAAATACCTTCCCTGTGCAAAAATGACCGCATGGCTTGTTGAATGGAAGAAAGAACCTGAAACGCAGTGGTTGAAAGAAGCACCTTCTCAGCCCTTGCAACAGGTGTTAAAAGACCTTGAGCGAGCCTACAAAAACTTCTTCCAGAAACGGGCGGCTTTCCCCCGTTTCAAAAAGCGCGGTCAAAACGATGCGTTTCGCTACCCGCAGGGTGTGAAGCTGGATCAGGAAAATAACCGGATATCGTTGCCAAAACCTGGCTGGATACACTATCGCAATAGTCGAGAAGTTGTTGGCGAGGTGAAAAACGTCACTGTCAGTCAGTCATGCGGCAAGTGGTATGTCAGTATCCAGACGGAATATGAAGCAGCCGAACCCGCCCATAGTTCAGTTTCAATGGTTGGCCTTGATGCGGGGGTAGCAAAACTCGCTACGCTGTCAGATGGCACCATTTTTGAGCCTGTAAACAGCTTTAAAGCCAGTCAAAAGAAACTCGCCAGACTCCAGCGTGAAATGAGCCGCAAGGTTAAGTTCAGCAACAACTGGAAAAAGGCAAAGCGCAAAGTACAGAACCTGCATTCCCGTATCGGAAACATCCGCCGCAACTACCTTCATAAAGTCAGCACGACAATCAGCAAAAACCACGCAATGATAGTCATTGAAGACTTGAAGGTTGCCAACATGTCAAAGTCAGCAGCGGGTACGGTAAGCCAGCACGGGCGCAACGTCCGGGCAAAATCATGCCTGAACCGTTCGATATTAGATCAAGGGTGGTACGAACTCCGCCGCCAGCTTGAGTACAAGCAGCTCTGGCGCGGTGGTCAGGTACAGGCAATCAACCCAGCCTACACCAGTCAGAAATGCGCTTGCTGTGGTCATACAGCGAAAGAAAACCGCCAGTCACAAAGTAAATTCGAGTGTCTGGAATGTGGATATACAGAGAACGCCGACATAAACGGTGCTCGTAATATATTAGCGGCGGGGCACGCCGCGTTAGCCTGTGGAGAGATGGCAGCTTTAGGCCGCTCGATGAAGCAGGAACCCACCGAAACGACTCAGACCCTGGTTTG
>NZ_FXAS01000027.1:0-63488 GCF_900177785.1 Cedecea sp. NFIX57
GCTGCGGGGAAAGTTCTCTGAGCATGGCGGTCAGTCCGTTTTTTGCACTGACCTTATTAGATCAAAGTCCCGGCCTCACGGCCAGGACTTTGTCATCAATCTGAAGGCGCCCTGAGGCGCCTTTTTTATTGCGGAATATTCACGGCTGAGCCGGAGGGACAATACCAAAGTGAGTCCAGGCCCGCGGCGTCGCAATACGCCCGCGCGGCGTTCGCTGCAGGAAACCCTGCTGAATCAGGAACGGCTCCAGCACATCCTCAATGGTTTCTCGCTCCTCGCCTATCGCTGCGGCAAGGTTATCCAGCCCAACCGGGCCGCCGAGGAACTTGTCGATCACCGCCAGCAACAGCTTACGGTCCATGTAATCAAACCCTTCGCTATCCACATTCAGCATGTCCAGCGCCTGCGCTGCTACTTCGGCAGTAATCGCCCCGTCATGCTTCACTTCGGCAAAGTCGCGCACGCGGCGAAGTAAACGGTTAGCAATACGCGGCGTACCGCGTGCGCGGCGGGCAACTTCCAGAGCACCATCATCGCTCATCTCCAGCCCAAGCACGCTGGCGCTGCGCCCGACAATATGCTGCAGATCGGCCACCTGATAAAATTCCAGGCGCTGCACAATGCCGAAACGGTCGCGCAGCGGCGAAGTCAGGGAGCCCGCGCGGGTGGTCGCGCCAATCAGGGTGAACGGAGGGAGATCGATTTTAATCGAACGTGCAGCGGGGCCTTCGCCAATCATGATATCCAGCTGATAGTCTTCCATCGCCGGATACAGCACTTCTTCCACCACCGGGGAAAGACGGTGAATCTCATCAATAAACAGTACGTCGTGAGGCTCAAGATTGGTCAGCATCGCCGCCAGATCGCCGGCTTTTTCCAGCACCGGACCGGAGGTGGTTCGCAAATTCACGCCCATCTCGTTGGCCACGATGTTAGCCAGGGTGGTTTTCCCCAGCCCCGGAGGGCCAAAAATCAGCAGATGATCGAGCGCATCGCCGCGCAGCTTGGCCGCCTGAATAAAGATTTCCATCTGCGAGCGCACGTGCGGCTGCCCGACATACTCTTCGAGCAGCTTCGGGCGAATGGCACGATCGATTAGCTCATCCTGGGTAATATTTCCTGGGGATACCAGGCGGTCTGCTTCAATCATCCTCTACCTCATAGCGCCGCGCGGAGCGCTTCGCGGATCAGGGTTTCGCTGTCGGCACCGGCGCGGCCCACTTTGCTGACCATACGGCTGGCTTCCTGTGGTTTATAGCCCAGAGAAACGAGGGCGGCAACGGCTTCCTGCTCCGCATCGTCCGCCTGGCCGTTATCCGGCGAGGTCAGCACCAGATCGGCCGCCGGCGTAAACAGGTCGCCATGCATGCCTTTGAAGCGGTCTTTCATTTCAACGATCAGGCGTTCGGCGGTTTTCTTACCCACGCCCGGTAGCTTGATCAGGGAGCCAATTTCTTCACGCTCGACGGCGTTAACAAATTGCTGAGCCGACATCCCGGAAAGAATAGCCAGCGCCAGTTTTGGCCCTACACCGTTTACTTTAATCAGCTCGCGAAACAGCGTCCGTTCCTGCTTATTGTTAAACCCGTAGAGCAGTTGAGCGTCTTCACGCACCACGAACTGAGTGAACACCACCGCTTCTTTGCCAATGTCCGGCAGCTCATAGAAGCAGGTCATCGGCATATAAACTTCGTAACCCACGCCGTTGGTTTCCAGCAATACCAATGGGGGCTGCTTTTCCAGAACGATGCCTCTGAGTCGACCTATCACATTGTGCTCCTGCGTTTTTACGTTGATGCGCGAAAAAGTAACGCTATGATATAAAAAAGGCTGGATAGATATCCAGCCTTAATTATTTTAATCGTCCCCGCGCCAGGTTGAGCCGCGATTCGCTCATCTGGGCCGCGTTTTGCGTCACATGGCAATGCGTGATGGCGATAGCCAACGCATCCGCCGCATCAGCTTGAGGATTAGCCGGAAGCTTAAGCAACGTGCGCACCATGTGCTGCACCTGACTTTTCTCCGCGCTGCCTATGCCCACCACGGTTTGCTTTACCTGACGTGCCGCGTACTCAAACACCGGCAGGTCCGCATTCACCGCCGCGACAATGGCCGCGCCGCGCGCCTGCCCCAGCTTAAGCGCGGAATCCGCATTTTTCGCCATAAACACCTGCTCGATGGCAAAATACTCGGGCTGGAACTGGGTAATGATTTCGCTCACCCCCGCGTAGATAAGCTTCAGACGCGAGGGTAAGTCGGCAACCTGCGTTCGGATACAGCCGCTACCCAGATAGGTCAACTGCCGCCCGGTCTGGCGAATAACGCCGTAACCGGTGACGCGTGACCCCGGGTCGATGCCGAGAATAATCGCCATCACGCGTCTCCTGAGTACAGGTCAGATATTGGCTGCGCCATTAAAGGGTAGCAGCCACCTCGTCGGAGATCTCACCGTTGTGGTAAACCTCCTGCACGTCATCACAATCTTCCAGCATGTCGATCAGACGCATCAGCTTAGGCGCGGTGTCCGCATCCATGTCTGCTTTGGTGGAAGGGATCATTGAAACTTCTGCGTTGTCCGCCTTCAGGCCCGCCGCTTCCAGCGCATCTTTCACTGCGCCCATCTCTTCCCACGCGGTGTAAACGTCGATAGCACCGTCATCGAAAGTCACGACGTCTTCAGCACCGGCTTCCAGCGCCGCTTCCATGATCTGATCTTCGTCGCCAGCTTCGAAGGAGATAACGCCTTTCTTGCTGAACAGATAAGCTACGGAGCCGTCGGTGCCCAGGTTCCCGCCGCATTTGTTGAACGCGTGGCGTACTTCGGCAACGGTACGGTTACGGTTGTCGCTCAGACATTCCACCATCACGGCAGAGCCGCCAGGGCCGTAACCTTCATAAATGATGGTTTCCATGTTCGCATCATCATCGCCGCCCACGCCACGTGCAATCGCACGGTTCAGGGTGTCGCGCGTCATGTTGTTTGACAACGCTTTATCGATAGCTGCGCGCAGACGCGGGTTAGACCCTGCATCGCCGCCGCCCAGACGGGCAGCCGTCACCAGCTCGCGAATAATTTTGGTGAAAATCTTACCGCGCTTGGCATCCTGTGCCGCTTTGCGGTGTTTCGTGTTGGCCCACTTACTATGACCTGCCATAACAATCTCCAAAAGCGCCTGTATCAGGCGGCATCAATTACAAACTCTTCAATCGCCTGCCGGTTGCTCCATGACTTGGTCATCAGGGCCGCCTCTTCGGCGGGCACCCATTTCCAGGCCAGATGTTCGGTAATCGTAATCTGGCGTTCATGAGGCAGCGCAAGACAGAACCACGATTCCGTATTGCGCGTGATCCCCGGCGCATAGCGATGACGCAAATGAGTAAATATCTCAAACTCCACCCGGCGCTGGCAGTCAACTAACGACAGAGGCTCATTGAACACGTCGATAGCGACCTCTTCCTTTACTTCACGCCGGGCGGCATGCAGCGCGCTTTCCCCTTCTTCGAGGCTGCCGGTGACCGACTGCCAAAAATCCGGATCGTCGCGCCGCTGTAACATCAGCACCCGCTTCGTATCTTCTGCGTAAATGACCACCAGAACCGAAACGGGACGCTTATAAGGCATCAGTTTTTCTCTGCCTTTTTGATGACTTCAATCCCCAGCTCGGCAAGCGAAGCCGGGTTAGCGAAGCTTGGTGCTTCGGTCATCAGACAGGCGGCAGCCGTGGTTTTCGGGAAGGCGATAACGTCACGGATGTTGTCGGTGCCGGTCAGCAGCATGGTCAGGCGATCCAGACCAAACGCCAGGCCTGCATGAGGCGGCGTGCCGTACTTCAGCGCATCCAGCAGGAAGCCAAATTTCTCGCGCTGTTCCTGCTCGTTGATGCCCAGAATGCCGAACACGGTCTGCTGCATCTGACCGTTGTGAATACGCACGGAGCCACCACCCACTTCGTAGCCGTTGATAACCATATCGTAGGCGTTGGCAATCGCGGTTTCCGGCTGAGCCGCCAGTTCTTCCGGCGTCATGTCTTTTGGCGCGGTGAACGGGTGATGCATCGCGGTCAGGCCGCCTTCACCGTTGTCTTCAAACATTGGGAAGTCAACCACCCACAGCGGTGCCCATTTTTTCTCATCGGTAATCTGCAGGTCTTTACCGATTTTCAGACGCAGTGCGCCCAGCGCGTCGGCAACCACTTTCTTGCTGTCCGCGCCGAAGAAGATCATGTCACCGTCGGCTGCGCCAGTACGTGCCAAGATAGCTTCAACGATATCCGCGTTCAGGAACTTGGCGACCGGGCTGGTGATGCCTTCAATGCCTTTCGCACGCTCGTTAACCTTGATGTACGCCAGGCCGCGAGCGCCGTAAATTTCAATGAACTTGCCGTAGTCGTCAATCTGTTTACGGCTGATCTGTGCGCCACCCGGCACACGCAGCGCGGCAACGCGGCCTTTCGCGTGGTTTGCCGGGCCAGAGAAGACTTTAAACTCTACGTCTTTGACCAGGTCAGCCACATCCACCAGCTCCAGCGGGTTACGCAGGTCCGGCTTGTCGGAACCGTAGCGGCGCTCAGCTTCGGCGAAAGTCATCACCGGGAAGTCGCCCAGGTCAACGTTAATGGTATTGATCCACAGTTTGCGCACCAGATCTTCCATCACTTCACGCACCTGTGGCGCGGTCATGAAGGACGTTTCAACGTCGATCTGGGTAAATTCTGGCTGACGGTCAGCGCGCAGGTCTTCGTCGCGGAAACATTTCACGATCTGATAGTAGCGGTCAAAGCCGGACATCATCAGCAGCTGTTTGAACAGCTGAGGAGACTGCGGCAACGCGTAGAATTTGCCTTTATGGACGCGTGAAGGCACCAGATAGTCACGTGCACCTTCTGGCGTGGCTTTGGTCAGCATTGGGGTTTCGATATCGAGGAAACCGTGGTCGTCCATAAAGCGGCGCACGAAGCTGGTAATTTTTGCACGAGTTTTCAGGCGCTGAGCCATTTCTGGGCGGCGAAGATCCAGATAACGGTACTTCAGGCGCGCTTCTTCGGTATTAACGTGGTTGGAGTCCAGCGGCAGCACGTCAGAGCGGTTGATGATGGTCAGTTCGGTGGCAAACACTTCCACTTCACCGGTCGCCATATCTTTATTAACGTTGCGCTCGTCGCGAGCACGCACGGTGCCAACAACCTGAATACAGAACTCATTACGCAGTTCAGAGGCGAGCTGGAACGCTTCCTGACGGTCCGGGTCGAAAAACACCTGCACGATGCCTTCACGATCGCGCATATCAATAAAGATAAGGCTACCGAGGTCACGGCGACGATTGACCCACCCACTAAGCGTTACTTGCTGTCCCACATGGGATTGATTGAGCTGCCCGCAATATACTGTACGCATGAGATATCCCTTAATCAGCTGCACGCGACCCGCCACCTGCGACGGCAGGCGCTTTGGTGGCAGCTATTTCGACTGTCACAACTGGATGAAAAAAGGGGGCTATTATACTGGAAATAATGGCTGGCGATAACCCCGAAACCGCCGACTGGCGCGAATCGCAGCGCCGATATTGCAGATTCTCACAAAAATTAACAAAATTTGTAAACTCAGCAACCTGGCTTCCAGCGTAAGGTATTGACCCTTAACCCCAATGTTAACCGGAGTCACAATGACACAACTCAACGCATCTCGTACTGCCCTGGTGGTGATTGACCTGCAGGACGGCATTTTACCGTTTGCCGGTGGCCCGCACGGCGCCAGCGACGTCGTGGCTCGTGCAGCGCGCCTGGCGGAAAAATTCCGCGCTAACGGTTCGCCGGTGGTGATGGTACGCGTGGGCTGGTCGGCCGATTACGCTGAAGCGCTAAAACAACCTGTTGATGCCGCCCCTCCGGGCCATGCCCTGCCTGAAAACTGGTGGAGCTATCCGACTGCGCTCGGTAAAAAAGAGAGCGACATTGAAGTCACTAAACGCCAGTGGGGCGCGTTTTACGGCACCGATCTCGAGCTACAATTGCGCCGCCGCGGCATCGACACCATCGTCCTTTGCGGCATTTCAACCAATATTGGCGTCGAGTCCACCGCCCGTAACGCCTGGGAAATGGGGTTCTCATTAGTTCTGGCTGAGGATGCCTGCAGCGCAGCCAGCGCCGAGCAGCATAATCACAGCCTTAAGTTCATCTTCCCGCGCATCTCCCGCATTCGCAGCACCGAAGAGATAATCGCTTCGCTATGATTTATATCGGCCTTCCTCAGTGGCAGCACCCGAAATGGAACCGGCTGGGCATCACGTCGCTGGAAGATTATGCTCGCCACTTCAACTGTGTGGAAGGCAACACCACGCTGTACGCTCTGCCAAAAGCGGAAATCGTACAGCGCTGGCGGGAAATGACAGGCGACAGTTTTCGCTTCTGTTTTAAATTTCCCGCCACCATTTCCCATACCGCAGCCCTTCGCAACTGCGGCGATCTCACCGCCGAGTTTTTCGAACGTATGTCACCACTGGCGGGCAGAATAGGCCAATACTGGCTGCAGTTACCTGCCACCTTCGGGCCTGGCGATCTCCCGTCGTTATGGAATTTTCTGGATGCATTGCCCGCAGAATTCACCTATGGCGTTGAAGTGCGGCACCCGGCCTTTTTCGACAAAGGTGCGGATGAACAGACGCTGAATCGCGGCCTGCATGAACGGAAAGTGAATCGTGCCATTCTCGACAGCCGCCCGATTCACAGCGCAGTACCGCACAACGAAGCGGTACGAGAGGCCCAGCGTAAAAAGCCCAAAGTCCCGGTGCATGCCATCGTGACCGCTTCAAACCCGCTGGTGCGGTTTATCGGCAGCGACAACATGGAACAAAACGCCGCCCTGTTCGATGTCTGGTTAAAAAAACTGCCAGAATGGGCGACGAAAACAACACCCTACCTGTTTCTGCACACCCCGGACATCGCCCAGGCGCCGGAGCTGGTTCATACCCTGTGGCCCGCGCTGCAGCACGCTTTCCCTGAAATAGGTGCCCCGCCCGCTATCCCACAGCAGGCCACACTTTTCTGACCACTAGCGACAGTGCTTCACTTGCGAGCTATCATAGCCTGAGCCGTAACTATTTCGACATGGAGTTAATATGGTAAGCGCGCTTTATGCGGTGCTGGCTGCTCTGCTGTTAATTAAGTTTTCGTTCGACGTTGTTCGCCTGCGAATGCAGTACCGCGTCTCCTACGGCGACGGTGGCTTTAGTGAACTCCAAAGCGCCATTCGCATTCACGGTAATGCGGTGGAATACATTCCCATTTCCCTGCTGCTTTTATTGCTGATGGAGATGGACGGCGCCGAAACCTGGATGGTGCATATTTGCGGTATTATGCTGCTGGCCGGACGCCTGCTGCATTACTACGGATACCATCATCGTCTTATTCGCTGGCGTCGTTCCGGCATGAGCGCCACCTGGTGCGCGCTGCTGCTGATGGTACTGGCTAACTTATGGTATATGCCGTGGGAGTTGGTTTTCTCGCTCCATTAACGCAAAATACGCCCCTTTCGAATTTCCGGATTTAACGTTATGTCTGACCGCGATACGCTGTTTTCCGCCCCGATAGCCAAACTGGGCGACTGGACCTTTGATGAACGGGTAGCCGAAGTCTTCCCCGATATGATCCAGCGCTCGGTGCCAGGTTACTCCAATATTATCTCCATGATTGGCATGCTGGCGGAGCGCTTCGTGCAGCCCCACAGCCAGGTTTACGACCTCGGCTGCTCTTTGGGCGCGGCAACATTATCGGTACGACGCAACATTCATCATGATAGCTGCAAAATCATCGCCGTCGACAACTCGCCGGCGATGGTCGAACGCTGCCGTCGTCATCTTGACGCCTTTAAAGCGCAAACGCCCGTCGAGGTCATCGAAGGCGATATCCGCCATATCGCCATCGAAAATGCCTCGATGGTGGTGCTGAATTTCACGCTGCAATTCCTTGAGCCCGACGACCGTCAACTGTTGCTGAATAAAATCTGGCAGGGCCTGAAGCCGGGCGGCGCGCTGGTGCTTTCCGAGAAATTCAGCTTTGAAGATGCCGAAGTCGGCGAACTGCTGTTTAACATGCACCACGACTTTAAGCGCGCCAACGGCTACAGCGAACTGGAAATCAGCCAGAAGCGCAGCATGCTGGAAAACGTGATGCTGACCGACTCGGTCGAAACCCATAAAAAACGCCTCAAGCAGGCGGGCTTTGAGCACGCCGAACTGTGGTTCCAGTGCTTTAACTTTGGCTCTCTGGTAGCCGTCAAATCCGGAGAAGTCGCGTGATTGATTTCGGTAATTTTTATCAGCTGATTGCAAAAAACCACCTGGCCCCGTGGCTGGAAACCCTGCCCGCGCAAATTGCCAGCTGGCAGCGTGAATCCCTGCACGGCCAGTTCAAGCACTGGTACAACACGGTGAACTATCTGCCGGAGATGACGCCTCATCGTCTGGACCTCTTGCACAGCGTCACCGCTGAATCTGCCACGCCGCTAAGCGAAGGCCAACAGCTTGGCATTGAAAAGCTGCTCCGCAACCTGATGCCCTGGCGCAAAGGGCCCTACTCACTGTATGGCGTAGATATCGACACCGAATGGCGCTCAGATCTTAAATGGGATCGCGTCTTGCGACATATCTCCCCTCTTGCCGGGCGAACCATCCTCGACGTGGGCTGCGGCAGCGGCTATCACCTGTGGCGCATGATTGGCGCAGGCGCGCAGTTGGCAGTTGGTATTGACCCGATGCAGCTGTTTATTTGCCAGTTCGAAGCCGTGCGCAAGCTGTTGGGCAACGATCAGCGCGCCCACGTTCTGCCGCTGGGTATTGAGCAGCTTCCGGAGCTGAATGCCTTTGATACCGTGTTCTCGATGGGCGTGCTTTACCATCGCCGCTCGCCGCTGGATCACCTCTGGCAGTTGAAAAATCAGCTGGTCAAAGAGGGAGAACTGGTGCTGGAAACGCTGGTCGTGGAAGGCGATGAAAATACCGTCTTAGTGCCGGGCGAGCGTTACGCGCAGATGCGCAACGTTTACTACATCCCGTCCGCGCTGGCATTGAAGAACTGGCTGGAGAAATGCGGTTTTGTCGACGTGAAAATTGTCGACCACTGCGTCACCACTCAGGAAGAACAGCGCCGCACGTCGTGGATGATCACCGAATCGCTGGGTGACTTCCTTGACCCGAACGACAGCAGCAAAACCATTGAAGGTTATCCTGCCCCGCGTCGTGCCGTTCTGGTAGCCCGCAAGCCATAATCCGCAAATAAAAAACCCGGCGCTGATTGCCGGGTTTTTTATCTTCGCTACCGTTTAGCGATAGACCTGTGCGGTTCCGCTCCACAGGCTGGAGTCGCTCGGGGTGCTTAGGCCAGTAATATTAATTTTGCTGCCGCCAATTTTTTCGGCTTTGACCTGGAGCTGATTGATGGCGTCATCGGTGCTACCGGATACGCCTCGAACGGACACAACGCCAATCTGCTCCTCACCAGCAGCGCTACCGTTAAGTACTTGAGGCAACGGTGCGGCAAAAGCGGCAGATGCAAAGACGGATGACAGAGCCAGGATGACAGTTGCAGTTATTTTTTTCATTTTTAATTCCCTCTAACATGGATAGTTGTCGGAGAGGATTATTCACAATGGGGTGTTTTGTAACGTCAGTGGCTGGCAAACGATGTTAAACAATGTGTGCAGAAAATGCAGAATCCGTTACACAACGCGTCACTGGTTACAAAATAAAAAAAGCCCCAGCAATACGCCGGGGCCTGGTACGAGCAAGCATCATATTGGGCGACATGATGCGCGGTAGAAATCTTTTCAGCGCGGCGAGTTTGCGCCCGCAAGCGCGTTTTTCATGGCCGCTACTACATCACCATCCACGCAGTAGCGATTAAATTCATCGGCTTCAGCATCGGCGCTCATCGACACGCCTGCTTTGCGATAGCGCATCGGGGAAGGCACCGACCGCCCCGCCGAGCTGTGCAGCTCCTCAATGCCGTTTGCAACAAACTTATTGAGGTTGCTCAGACGCACGCCTGCGCCAGCCATAATAATTGGAGCACCAGAATGCTGTTTTAGTTCCCGAAGAAGTGAGATTCCCGTTTCAGCCGTTTGCTGCTGCCCTGAAGTCAGTATTCTCGCTACGCCTAACGCCGCCAGTTGCTCAAACGCCTGCAGCGGATGATGGCACATATCAAAAGCCCGGTGGAACGTCACGGCCATGCCCTCAGCGGCCTGCATCACCTGCTCCATCCGCGGTAAATCAATATTGCCGTCTTCATCCAGCATCCCGATCACAAACCCAGGGAAACCGAGTTCGCGCACAAATGCAATATCCTCGAGCATGGTGGCAAATTCGCCGTCGGTGTAGCAAAAATCACCGCCGCGCGGGCGAATTATCGGATGCACCGGGATCGACACTTTCTTTCGCACCTGACGCAGCACGCCAGCAGAGGGTGTCAGCCCACCTTCTTTAGGCGCCGAGCAGAGTTCAATTCTGTCCGCACCCGCCTGTTCTGCAGTCACCGCACAATCTATTCCATAACAGCATATTTCAAGCAAAGCCATTGATTACTCCTGATAAAACCTGCAGTTCGCCGGTTGTGTCCCCGTCACTGAATGATAATCTTAAAAGAGGTTCACAAAAAGGTAGCGTACTATGGCATTCAATTTTGATGAAGGGATCGACAGGCGTCACACCGACAGTTCGAAGTGGAATAAATTTGCTGAAAACGTGCTGCCCATGTGGGTAGCTGATATGGATTTTCGCTCCCCGTCCTGCATTCTTGAGGCACTTCAGGCGCGCGTCCGGCACGGCGTATTTGGCTACGGCAAGCGCCCGCATGAACTGATAGATGTTCTCACCGAAAGACTCGCCAGCCGCTACCAGTGGCGCATCAAACCCGAATGGCTGGTCTTTTTGCCTGGCGTTGTTTCCGGCCTGAATCTCTGCGTTCGAGCCTTTACCGCCGCCTCTGAATCGACGATAGCCCCGACGCCGATATACCCGCCGTTTCGTAAAGCTTCCAACCTTGCACAGCGTACGCAGATTAACGCGCCGCTCAGGCTGAAAGAAAAACGCTGGATTCTCGAGCTTGAGGCATTAGCGGCTGGTATGACGGGGAATGAAAAACTATTAATGCTTTGCAACCCGCAGAACCCAGGCGGCACGGTTTACCGCCGTAACGAACTCGAGCAGCATCTGGCCTTTGCGCAGCGCCACGATTTAATTGTCTGTTCCGACGAAATCCACTGTGACTTATTGCTTGAGCCCGGCGTAACACACATTCCTTTCGCGACATTAAGTGAAGATGCTGCGCAGCGTTCGGTGACGCTACTCTCCCCGTCCAAAACCTTTAATATTGCCGGGCTTGGCGCCTCGGTGGCGGTTATTCCCAATCCTGAACTGCGGCGTAGATTCAAAGCCGCGCGGGCGGGCATTGTTCCGGAGGTAGATATTCTTGCCCTGACGGCGGCGGAAGCGGCCTGGCGAGACGGCGATGCGTGGCTGCAGGCGCTGCTGGTTTATCTGCGCGCTAACCGGGACAGGCTGACGCAAGCGGTAAATGCCACGCCAGGTTTAACGATGATATCGCCGGAAGCCACTTATCTCGGCTGGGTTGATGCCAGCGGATTAGGCATAGAGAACCCGGCGGAATTCTTCCTCAACGCCGGGCTGGGCTTTTCTCCCGGCATAGATTTTGGCGAGCAACAGTTTGTCCGAATCAATTTTGGCTGCACGGCGGCACTCCTTGATGAAGCCATCAACCGCCTGCAAAACGCGGTGCAACAGCGCTAATCAGTCGGCCTGTTCGCTGGCAACGATCTGCTCAATACTCCAGGGATGGAATTTGATGGTCACTTTACCGTCGGTGACCGCAAGCGTTGGGTTAGGCAATCTTTCGCGATCGCCTTTAGGCGAGCTGGTTTTCACCGAAATGCCCGTTTCACGCAGCCCGGCGTCAGACAACAAGTCCAGCGCCCGGGCGTTAAGCGTTGCTGGTTCGCCCGGCAGCACAATTTCAACGTGTTCCCAGCCTTCATGCGGGTAACGTTTTTCCCCAGGCCACGGCAGTTCCACAACCGTAAACCGCCAGTGTTCAACGCACACCGGCTCATCGAGCTTGAATAAACAGATCGGGCGGCCATTGATGATATTTTCACTCAGCAGCGTGCCACATTTTTCCAGCCCTGCACGCCAGCGTTCGGCAGTCGCGTTCTGGTGGCAGCGCAAAGAAATGTGATCGGCATCCAGGGGCGCAATCTCCAGCCCAAGCCGGGTGGCAAGTTCTGTTAACGCTTTCGTAAATCTTGGCAGATCTGCCGAAATATCATGCAGTTCATCTACCGCCTGCCAGTGTGCCATGCCGCCATCCTCTTTTTCAGAAACCGCGTAATCTACCCTGTTCCTGGCAGGTCGCCAACTCCCCGTCAGAGCCAAATACCGATGAATGGTTATTCATTGCGCCGTTAATAATAATTGCATTGCCCGCAAGCGAGGCTTTTGCTGACGTCAGAGCGCAAATAACGTTATACTCACGCCCTGTTTTCTTTCCTCATTTTTAGGCGGCCCTTGATGTGGCAGCCCAGTACAAATTGTAAGGTATCCCGGTGAATATTCAGTCTCTTCTCTCAGAAAAAGTCAGCCAGGCGCTGATTGCTGCAGGTGCGCCAGCGGACTGCGAACCGCAGGTTCGTCAGTCAGCAAAAGTCCAGTTCGGCGACTATCAGGCCAATGGCGTGATGTCCGTTGCCAAAACGCTGGGCATGCCGCCGCGACAGGTTGCAGAGAAGGTCATCGCTAACCTCGATCTAACCGGGATCGCCAGCAAAGTAGAGATTGCCGGTCCAGGCTTTATCAACATCTTCCTCGACCCGGCATTTCTGGCGAAAAACATCGATGAGGCCGTAGCGTCCGATCGCGTTGGCGTGAGCGTGTCTGAACCGCAAACTATCGTCGTCGACTATTCCGCGCCAAACGTTGCCAAAGAAATGCACGTGGGCCATATCCGCTCCACCATCATCGGTGACGCGGCAGTGCGTACCCTCGAGTTCCTTGGCCACAAAGTCATCCGTGCCAACCACGTTGGCGACTGGGGTACTCAGTTCGGCATGCTGATCGCGTTCCTGGAAAAACAACAGCAGGAAAACGCGGGCGAAATGGCGCTGGCCGACCTGGAAGAGTTTTACCGTGCGGCCAAAAAACACTACGACGAAGACGAAGTCTTTGCCGAGCGCGCCCGTGGTTACGTGGTTAAGCTACAGGGCGGCGATGAATACTGCCGTGAGATGTGGCGCAAGCTGGTCGACATCACCATGACGCAGAACCAGAAAACCTACGAACGCCTCAACGTGACGCTGACCCGCGATGATGTGATGGGCGAAAGCCTCTATAACCCAATGCTGCCGGGCATCGTCACTGATCTGAAAGAAAAAGGTCTGGCGGTAGAAAGCGAAGGCGCAACCGTGGTGTTCCTGGACGAGTTCAAGAACAAAGACGGCGACCCGATGGGTGTTATCATCCAGAAGAAAGATGGCGGGTACCTGTACACCACCACCGATATCGCCTGTGCCAAATATCGCTACGAAACCCTGCATGCCGACCGCGTGCTCTACTTCATCGACTCCCGTCAGCACCAGCACCTGATGCAGGCGTGGACCATCGTGCGTAAAGCAGGCTACGTGCCTGAGTCCGTCACCCTGGAACACCAGATGTTCGGCATGATGCTGGGCAAAGACGGCAAGCCGTTCAAAACCCGCTCCGGCGGCACCGTGAAGCTGACCGACCTGCTGGATGAGGCAATGGAGCGCGCCCGCGGTCTGGTTGCAGCGAAGAACCCGGACATGCCTGCGGACGAACTGGAAAACCTGGCCAAAGCCGTCGGCATTGGCGCGGTGAAATACGCCGACCTGTCCAAGAGCCGTACCACCGACTACATCTTCGACTGGGACAACATGCTGGCCTTCGAAGGGAACACCGCGCCGTACATGCAGTACGCTTACACCCGCGTCCTGTCCGTGTTCCGTAAAGCCGACCTCGACGAAGCTGAACTGCTGAAAGCGAAGGTCATCATTACAGAAGATCGTGAAGCCCAGTTGGCCGCCCGCCTGCTGCAGTTTGAAGAGACACTGAACGTGGTAGCTCGCGACGGTACGCCGCATGTGATGTGTGCCTATCTGTACGATGTTGCCGGCCTGTTCTCCGGCTTCTACGAGCACTGCCCGATTCTCAGCGCCGCCGATGAAGCGACCCGCAATAGCCGCCTGAAGCTGGCGCTGCTTACCGCAAAAACGCTGAAGCTGGGTCTGGACACGTTGGGTATCAACACCGTAGAACGTATGTAAGTCTCAGACGTAGAAACAACAAACCCGGCCACTGTGCCGGGTTTTCTTTTTTAGACGAATCAGACATTGTCAGGAGAACAATGCATTAACACGCATACAGCCCGGTTGGCGAAACCAGAGGCTTACTGGACGTAGTTAACGATAACCTGATTACTACGCACCCGCAGCGGCGGATACATAGAACCACCGCCCGGCACTTCCCAGACAAACCGTAAGGGCTGATTTGCATCGGTGTTGGTCAGGCCGCGCGTGGTGCCATTTTCCCCCTCAAGCGGGGTGCAATTCGTTGGCGAACAAAGTTTGACGGTCAGCCCCGCAGGCGTCGGGCCATCCAGCACGTAGGTCCAGGCAATCAGCGTCATTCTGCCGCTGACGGGCTGCATCGGTTTCAACGGGCGGGACGAGGCCGACACGCCCCGGTTGCTCAGGGTCACGCCAATGCCACTGTCCTGCCACGAGCCCTCACCTAACGCCAGCGCGCCAAACGGCACCAGCAGCATCAAAAGTAACGCTTTCATTTATTTCGCTCCGATTGTGGCCGTCATGCGGATGTTGCGGTTGTCGGACAGCTCCAGGCTAGAAAGCACCACCAGCTGCGGCAAGGTTCTGCGTAAGAAACGCGCCAGCAGCGGACGCAGGGCGTGGTTCACCAACAGCACCGGCGGCGCACCCAGCATTTCCTGGCGCTGTAACGCATCCTGAGTCTGTTCCAGCAGGCGATCCGCCAGCCCCGGTTCAAGACCGCCCCCGCCCTGCAGCGCCTGCAGCAGCAGACGTTCAAGGGAAGCATCCAGGCCGATAACCTGCACTTCACCGGTGCCAGGGAACCATTGCTGCGTGATAGCCCTGCCCAGCGCCACGCGAACCACGGCGGTAAGCTCATGCGGATCGCTTTGAATAGGCGCGTGCTCCGCCAGCGTTTCGAGAATGGTGCGCATATCGCGGATAGGCACCTTCTCTTCCAGCAGGTTTTGCAGCACTTTATGCAGCGTGGTCAGCGTCACCACTGCCGGGATGAGATCTTCCGTCAGCTTCGGCATTTCCTGCGTTACGCGGTCAAGCAGCTGCTGCGCTTCCTGACGGCCAAAAAGCTCTGGCGCAAACTGCCCGATAAGGTGGTTCAGGTGTGTGGCCACCACGGTACTCGCTTCAACCACGGTAAAGCCCTGAATCTGCGCCTGCTCTTTCAACGCGCTTTCAATCCAGATGGCAGCCAGGCCAAAGGCCGGATCAATGGTCGCCTCGCCCGGTAACGTCCCGGCGGCCGTGCCGGGGTTGATCGCCAGCCAGCGACCAGGATAAGCATCCCCGCTGCCGATTTCTACGCCCTTCATCAAAATACGGTAGCGCGCAGGGGGCAGATCCATATTGTCGCGGATATGCACCACCGGCGGCAGGAACCCCATCTCCTGGGCGAATTTTTTACGAATACTGCGAATACGGCCCAGCAGTTCGCCATCCTGCTGGAAATCCACCATCGGAATCAGACGATAACCCACTTCCATGCCCAGCGGATCTTCCAGCTGTACGTCATTCCAGGTGGCTTCCACAGCCTGAGCATTTTCCGGCATTTTCACCGGCTGAGGCGCTTCCGGCGCGGCCATCTGGCGGCCACGCATCCACCAGGCTAAGCCCAGTAACGCTGCGGTAAACAGCAGGAAAACAAAGTTCGGCATGCCCGGCACCATGCCGAGCAGTCCCAGTACGCCAGCGGCCAACAGCATCACGCGCGGGTTGTTGAACAGCTGGGTCACCATCTGCTCGCCGACGTCCTGGTCAGTCGCCACGCGGGTAACGATCACGCCCGCTGCGGTGGAAATCACCAGCGCCGGGATCTGCGCTACCAGGCCGTCACCGATGGTCAGCAACGTATAGCTCTGTGCTGCCGCCCCCATCGCCATATCGTGCTGGATAACCCCGACCATCAGGCCGCCCACCACGTTAATCACCATGATGATAAGCCCGGCCACGGCGTCGCCGCGCACAAACTTACTTGCCCCGTCCATCGAGCCGTAGAAATCCGCTTCCTGGGTCACTTCCGAGCGGCGTTTTTTCGCCTCCTCTTCACCAATGATCCCGGCGTTCAGATCGGCATCAATCGCCATCTGTTTACCCGGCATCCCGTCCAGCACAAAACGCGCTCCAACTTCGGCGATACGCCCTGCACCCTTGGTGATAACCATAAAGTTGATGATAACGAGGATGATAAACACCACGATACCGATGGCGAAGTTGCCGCCCACCAGGAAGTGGCCAAAGGCTTCAACCACTTTACCCGCCGCCGCCGCGCCGGTATGGCCTTCAAGCAGGATAATTCGGGTAGACGCTACGTTCAGCGCAAGGCGCAGCAAAGTGGTAAACAGCAGAATGGTCGGGAATGCCGCGAAATCCAGCGTGCGCTGGGTGAACATCGCCACCAGCAGCACCATGATCGACAGCGCGATGTTAAAGGTAAACAGCAGGTCGAGGACAAACGGCGGCAGCGGCAGCACCATCATCGACAGAATCAGCAGGATCAGTACCGGTCCCGCAAGAATTTGCCATTGCCCAGATTTCATGTTGCCCGGCAGGCGCAACATCGCAGCCAGATTAGCCATCGGAGTCCTTCTCGTTTGCAAAGTCCAGCGCCTCAGGCACCGGCAGATTTTCAGGTTTCTTCGGAATTAAACCGCCCGCTACGCGCCAGCGGCGCAGCTGCCAGACCCAGGCCAGCACTTCCGCCACGGCAGAATAAAGCTGGCCGGGGATCTGCTGCCCAATTTCCGCATGGCGGTACAGCGCACGCGCCAGCGGGGGGGCTTCCAGCATCGGGATGCGGTTTTCATTACCAATTTCTTTAATACGCTGAGCGATCAGTCCGGCACCTTTCGCCAGGACTTTAGGCGCGCTCATTTTGTTTTCGTCGTACTGCAGGGCCACCGCATAGTGGGTCGGGTTGGTCACAATAACGTCAGCTTTTGGCACATCGGCCATCATGCGACGGCGGGCAATGGCTCTTTGTTGCTGACGAATACGCCCTTTAATGTGCGGGTCACCCTCGTTCTGTTTGTACTCGTCACGAATGTCCTGGCGGGTCATGCGTAACTTTTTAATGTGGCTGTAGATCTGGAAGAAGACGTCAAATCCCACCATAGGGATGAGGCCCAGAATCACCAGCAGGGCGCAAAGCGCCACCATGTTGAGCGCGCTGGCCAGGGCAGTAACCGGAGACTCACTCATCAGGCGCATCATCGCCGGCCAGTTGTGCCACAAATACCAGGCGGCCACGCAGCCCACCAGCACCGCTTTCAGCAGCGCCTTGAGCAGCTCGGCTGCCGTCTGCATGGAAAACATTCGCTTAATACCGGCAATCGGGTTGAGCTTGCCGAGATTGAACTTGATCGACTTGGCGCTAAAGTTCACGCCCCCCAGCAGCATCGGCGCGGCTATCGCGACAATAACCAGGCCGGAGATCAGCGGCAGCAGCGCCATCACCGCAAGTTTTATCAAATGGCTAATCTGATTCACGATCAGGCTGGGGTCGTTGATGATTTTATGGTCAAAGTGCAAGCCATCAGACAGCATCGCGCCGAGCATCTTGCCCAGCGACGCTCCGCCCATCCAGATAATGCACAGCCCCACCAGCAACATCAGCAGGGAAGTCAGTTCACGGGAACGCGGGATCTGCCCCTCTTCACGCGCCTTTTCAAGTCGGTGGGCCGTGGGGGCTTCTGTTTTTTCCTGATCGCTATCTTCAGACACCGCAACAATCTCGTGGCCGCATTTTCAAGGACAGCATGCCAGAGCACGGTTGGGCTAATAGAGGAATTACAAACGTTTTTGTACGTTTATTTTGACGTTAACGAGCGGCCTCCCCCACGCACGTGAGAGCGGCCGCCGCTATTTTAAAAGCCTAAGCTGTCCAGCAAATCATCAACCTGATCCTGGCTTGCCACCACGCCGGCGGCGGTAGCATCAAGCTGCGGGCCGTTCAGCAAGCCTTCATTCACGCGCCTGGCGCGAGCGTCCGGCTCCGGCATGTTTTCCAACAGCACCATCAACAGCTGGCGTTCGATCTCCTGGATAACGTCCATCATGCGCTTGATAACCTGGCCGGTAAGGTCCTGGAAATCCTGCGCCATCATGATTTCCAGCAGTTGGGCGTTGGTGAAGCTGGTGTGCTCCGGGACGCCTGACAGGTAGCTGCGGGTATCGGTCACCAGTTCGCGCGCATCTTTCAGCTCGATCGGATTTTCAAACCATGCATCCCAGCGGCCGCTCAGCGCTTTCGCTTCGCTTTCCAGCTGGTTCTGGTGAGGCTGAGACAGCTCCACACAGTTCAGGGCGCGCTCGGCGGCCTGCGCGGTCATCTGCACGACATAGTCCAGGCGATCGCGGGCATCAGGAATAGCTTCAGCCGCTTCAGCAATAGCCTGGTCGAGCCCCAGTTCACGCAGGCTGTCGCGCAGCATACGGGTCAGGCTGCCGATACGTGCAATGATATCGGTCGGTGAATGCTCGTGTATCTCTGTTGCCGGGTTTGTTGATGAGTGCATTTGCGCCTCCTTACATGCCGAGCTTTTCGAAAATTTTGCCCAGTTTCTCTTCCAGTGTTGCCGCAGTGAATGGCTTAACGACGTAGCCGCTTGCCCCGGCCTGTGCGGCTGCAATGATGTTTTCTTTCTTCGCTTCTGCCGTGACCATCAGCACCGGCATCGCTGACATCGCGCCGTCGGCACGAATGGTTTTCAGCAGTTCCAGACCGTCCATGTTCGGCATGTTCCAGTCAGAAATCACAAAACCAAAACCACCGGCCTGCAGTTTGTTCAGCGCATCTACGCCGTCTTCCGCTTCTTCAACGTTATTAAAACCCAGCTCTTTAAGCAGGTTACGCACGATACGGCGCATGGTTGAAAAGTCGTCTACGACCAGAAACTTGAGTTCTTTGTCCGCCATAAAATCCGGGCTCCTTCAGTTAAATACGTATTGCCTGTCCGGCACTAATTTTCGCCAGCATCTGCTGGCTAACCTGGCTTAAATCGACCACTTCGCTGACGCCACCGGAATTGATGGCCTCACGCGGCATGCCGAACACCACACAACTTGCTTCGTTTTGGGCTATGGTCCACGCCCCTGCCTGGTGCATCGCCAGCATCCCGGCGGCACCGTCATTACCCATCCCGGTGAGGATCACGCCCACGGCGTTACGCCCCGCGTGTTTCGCCACCGAATGGAACAGCACATCCACGGCCGGGCGATGCCGGTTCACGGGTGGGCCGTCATGTAATTTGATTTGATAGTTTGCGCCGCTGCGCGCCAGCTCCATATGCTTATCGCCCGGGGCGATATAGGCATGGCCCGGCAGCACGCGCTCGCCGTCTTCTGCCTCTTTAACGCTGATCTGGCACAGCTTGTTCAGCCGTTCGGCGAACGAACGGGTGAAACCCGGCGGCATATGCTGGGTAATCAACAGCGCCGGGCTGGAAAGCGGCAGCGGCTGCAGCACATGGCGAATCGCTTCGGTACCGCCGGTTGAAGCCCCAATCGCAATCAATTTTTCCGAACTCAGCAGCGGCCCGGCCTTCAGGGTTGCTGGCACGGCGGCTGGCGCATGTGCGGCAATCTTAGCCCTGGCGGCGGTTCGCACCTTTTCAGCAATCATTTCGCTGTAGGCCAGCATCCCTTCGCGAATGCCCAGTTGCGGCTTGGTCACAAAGTCGATCGCCCCCAGTTCCAGCGCGCGCAGCGTCACTTCTGAGCCTTTACCGGTCAGCGAAGAAACCATCACCACCGGCATAGGCCGCAGGCGCATCAGCTTTTCAAGGAAGTCGAGGCCATCCATACGCGGCATTTCGACATCCAGCGTTAACACATCCGGATTGAACTTTTTAATCAGATCGCGCGCCACCAGCGGGTCCGGGGCGGTAGCAACCATTTCCATATCGCTATGACTGTTGATAATTTCCGTCATTATCTGCCGCATCAGCGCAGAGTCATCGACCGATAAGACACGTATTTTCGTCATGTTCTTTCCTTACTCAGGCCATAGACCGTCTGACCACGCAGCCAGAAGTCGCGGCTGAGGTTACTGAAGTTCTCCGAATGCCCGGCAAACAGCAGCCCGCCGGGTTTCAGCAGCGGAACAAAGCGCTGCAAAATCGCCTGCTGTGTAGGTTTATCGAAATAAATCATTACATTGCGGCAAAAAATGGCGTCAAACGGCCCCGGCACCGGCGCCTGCTTGTCCAGCAGGTTGATCGGCGCAAAATCAATATGATTCGACAGTTCACTGCGCACCCGGACCAGCCCCTCATGCGGCCCCGTGCCGCGCATGAAATAGCGCTGCATCTGGACCGGCGAAAGCGTTTTCAGCTCTTCCTGGCGATAAACGCCGCTCTGCGCTTTCTCCAGCACTTGCGTGTCGATATCGCTGGCAAACACCTTCCAGCGGCCCGCGCCGCCCCCCAGCACATCCGCCAGGGTGATGGCGATGGAATAGGGTTCTTCGCCAGTCGAAGCCGCGGCGCTCCAGACTTTATAGTCCCCGCTGCGTTTGCGGGCATGCTCCGCAAGAATGGGGAAATGGTGTCCTTCGCGAAAAAAAGCGGTCAGGTTAGTGGTCAGCGAGTTGATAAACGCCTGCCATTCGGCGCTGCTGGAGTTGGCCTCAAGCATGCCTAAATAGCGGCCAAAATCATCCAGACCCAGCAGACGCAGGCGGCGAACCAGACGGTTATAAACCATGTCCCGTTTATGGTCGGCCAGCACGATACCCGCACGCTGATAGATCAACTGGCATATCCGACGAAAATGCGCGTCGGACAGCGGCAGACGCTGTGTCATCTGTAGCATTAATGACTGTTGCCCGGTGGGCGTCGATGATGTCATAGCGCCTTCTTTATTCCCTTCAAGATGTTACCCATTCTCCGGTCGCGGCGAATTCACTGGCTGCGGGCTCAGCGTCGGCACCGCTCAGGTGAAATACCGCCACCACACCGGAAAGATATTCAGCCTGCCCCGCCAGCGCATCGGTGGCGCTGGCGGCTTCTTCCACCAGCGCGGCGTTTTGCTGCGTGACCTGATCCATCTGGCTGACCGCCTGGGCGACTTGCTCAATCCCACGGCGCTGTTCATCTGACGCCGAGGCAATTTCGCCCATAATGTCGTTCACCTGGGTGACCGAACGGACAATTTCAGCCATCGTTGTCGCCGCCGTATCGACCAGCTTCGACCCCTGCTGTACGCGATCAACGGACTCTTCAATTAACACTTTGATCTCTTTGGCCGCCTGCGCGCTGCGGCTGGCCAGGTTGCGAACCTCCCCGGCAACCACCGCAAAACCACGTCCCTGCTCCCCGGCGCGCGCCGCTTCTACCGCCGCGTTCAGCGCAAGGATATTGGTCTGGAACGCAATACCGTCGATCACGCTGGTAATATCACTAATCTTCTGCGAACTTCCCGCAATATCACGCATGGTATTTGCCACATTTGCCGCCTGCTGCCCGCCCTGTTTCGCGGTATCAGCCGCGCTGCGGGAAAGCTGCGCGGCCTGGCGAGCGTTATCGGCGTTCTGCCCGACCGTAGCCGTGAGCTGTTCCATGCTGGCTGCGGTTTCGGCCAGGGAAGCAGCCTGTTGCTCAGTGCGGGCCGACAGGTCGCTGTTGCCTGCGGCAATTTCGCCAATACCGGCGTGCATTGAGCGAGTGCCGCTGCGCACCTGGCTGACCGTCTCTTTTAATGCCGTCTGCATGTTTTTCAGGCTGGCGAATATCTCCGAGATCTCATTGCGCCCGAAGACCGAAATAGGCTTCGCCAGGTCACCAGCGGCGATGCTGTCAAAGTGGCTACGGACAATCGCCAGCGGCTGCACAATCATCTTGCGCGACCAGGCCAGGGAGCCGAGCAACAGCACCACGGCGATGATCGTCACCACGGTGAATATCACCGCAGAGATATGGTAATTTTTCTGGCTGTCGCCGCTCGCGGTTTGCACAATCTGATTAATGCTCTGCTGCCAGGCATTGAAGTTCGCATCAAAAACGCCCTGCGATTTCTGTACCGGCGCGGTCATAAAGTCGGAAAGCTGGTTGTTCTCGAGCCATGTTGCCTGATGCTGGAGATCGTCTCTGAATGCCGCATAGCTCTCTTTCGTCGACGCCAGCATTGTCTCGGCCTCGCCCCCTTTCTGCGGGATTTCAAGGAACTGGTTAAACAGCATATCCGCCTGCTTCAGGCTGCTGCGGGCATCCGCCATCAGGCGCTTAATATCGTCCGGTGGATAGCTGAGTGCCGTCAGCGTGCCCGCCCGGTTCAAGGCATTGCTGGCCTGCAGTAACGCGGCCCGGCTTTGGGTTAACGCGTCGCGCTGCTGATTGCTAACCTCAACCCTTTTCAGGTTCTGGAAATCGTCACGAAAAGCCCAAAAAGACAACCCATTACTGCCAATCTGCAAAACGCCGCAGACAATCAAAATCAGGAAAAGCGTGGTCGAGATCCGGATACGGTTTAACATCAAAGCTTCCCTCTGCCGGCCTGCAGGCCGGTATTCATCTGATCAGAAAGTTTCCCAGTTATCGTTATCCCCGGGCCGGGCCGGAGTACGCGGGGCATGAACCACAGGGCTTTGCGCTACCGGCGCGGCCGCTGCAGGTTTTTTACTACCCGCATTCCCTTGCAAACGGAACGTCGCGACCGATTGAGTCAGGCGGCTGGCCTGCTCCTCCAGCGCGGCGGCCGCAGCAGCAGACTCTTCCACCAGCGAGGCGTTCTGCTGCGTCACTCTGTCCATCTCAGACACGGCGAGGGCGACCTGGTCGATACCCCGGCTTTGCTCGTCAGAAGCGGAGGCGATTTCTCCCATGATGTCCGTGACCCGCGTCACCGCGTTCACGATGTCGCTCATGGTTTCCCCTGCGCTTTCAACCAGCACGGAACCTGTGTCCACGCGTGAAACGGAATCTTCAATCAGCAACTTAATTTCTTTCGCCGCCTGGGCACTGCGGCTGGCTAAGTTACGCACTTCCCCGGCGACAACCGCGAAGCCGCGTCCTTGCTCACCCGCACGTGCAGCTTCTACCGCCGCGTTCAGCGCCAGAATGTTGGTCTGGAAGGCAATGCCGTCAATCACGCTAATGATGTCGGCAATTTTCTTGGAGGAACCCGCGATGTCATGCATGGTTTTCACCACGCCATCCACAACCTTACCGCCGCGCTGCGCGGTTTCGGACGCATTCAGCGCCAGCTGAGAAGCCTGACGTGCGTTGTCGGCGTTCTGCTTAACGGTGGCGGTGAGCTGCTCCATGCTGGCAGCGGTTTCTTCCAGGGACGCCGCCTGTTGCTCGGTGCGGGATGAAAGATCGTTGTTGCCTGCGGCAATTTCGGTGGTGCCGCTG
The DNA here is from genome assembly GCF_900177785.1 of Cedecea sp. NFIX57. Lineage (NCBI taxonomy): Bacteria > Pseudomonadati > Pseudomonadota > Gammaproteobacteria > Enterobacterales > Enterobacteriaceae > Cedecea > Cedecea sp. NFIX57. The sequence goes on from NZ_FXAS01000027.1 coordinate 23,718, forward strand.
TAAATGGCATCCGACCCTTCGCGCACGCTGCTGACCGTGGTAATCAGTTCCTGCTGCATGTGCTGCACGCTGGAGGCCAACTGGGTCAGCTCGTTTTTGCCTTCAACGTTAATTTTTTCCGTCAGGTTACCGGCCGCAATCTCGCGGATATGGCCAATCACCACGTTCAACGGCTTCAGCAGGATCTGACGCATCCCGACCCAGACCAGCAGAATGACTGCGGCCAGCGCCAGGGCTAAAACCCCCAACTGCCAGATAGCAAAGGTGTAACCGTCGCGGCTGTCGACGTACGAGGCTTCATACATGTGATCGTTCAGCGCCAGGTAGCCGTCGTAGGCTTTTTCGAGCGCATTCTGCATGCCCTGGGTCGACTGGCCGAAATAGGCATCCATGTTGCCGCTTTCCAGGTAGCCAATCAGCTCCGCCAGCGCCTGATGATAGGTCTGGTAATCACCGTCGATATCTTTCACCACGGTGTTCATCTCGGCGGAAATGGGCGCAACCTGTTTAAATTTGTTGTAGTGCTGCTCGGCGCTGGCGAGGGATTTCTTCGCATTGTTCAGCAGATCGGTTTTGGCGGCGCTCTGACTATTAGCCGGATCCATCATCATGCGCGCGGCGGAGCGACTAAGGTTAATGCGCGTGTGCAGCATCAGAACCCATGCCTGATTTAATTCAGCCTGCTGCACCCGGAGTTCGCGGGAGACTTTGGAGTTATCATTATTGTTTTTTAACGAATTAAAGAACATTCCACCGGAAATGATTTGCAGCAGCGCGAACACCACCAGCACCATCATCAGCATGGTGACAACGCGAATACGCTTTAACATAGGACGCCCTTTTAACGACTTGTTCCCGAGGTTATCGGCACGGCCCGCGGGAACTTTACGTTAAGTCACAGGGAAATTAACCGGTTGCGCCACGGCAACCGGCTGTCTGTCAGGCAGGGGAACGATCAATAGGTTACGGTAATGGTCACCGTGTCGGCATAGCTATCTGGCGTGTAATTGGTGCTCGGAATAGTGACATAGACCGGGAACTGCTGCGCAGACCCAGTGCCGGTACTGGACGGCATGTTCTGCGACGTATTGCCCCACACCGCCCCGGATGTTCCGGTAACTTGCCTTAGCTGATAAGGCACCTTGTCGGTATTACTTCCTGTGCCTGACAATACCCCGGTGCCGCCCGTGTTGCCGTTCGATGGCGTCAGGCCCACGGTGTAAAGCGTGCCGTTGGTGCAGGCAATCCCGATGGTGTTATTCGAAGCCACATTGGTTTGCGTGGACGTCACCGGCCCAAAGCTAACGTTATTGGCATAGCTGACGTTGCACTGCTTGCCCACTGTCGCCACCACGTTGAAGGGAAAGTTTGCCGTCACGCCCGTACCGCAGCTTGCGGGCGGTGCCAACAGGCCGGTGTTCATTGTGACTGTCATCATGCCGCTGGTGTAAGTATCTTGATAGCCGCCTGGCGCGGCGGATATTTGCGGCAGCGTCATTTGGGCGTAGACCGTCAGGCTGCCGGTGACGGGCGTCAGGTTAAGCAAATTGAGCTGCACCACCGGGTACGTTGTTCCCGACTGGAACTGGCTTCCCCACGCCCCCCCGCTCAATGTGCCCTGATAAAGCTCATAGGACAGCGTACTGGCCGGTGGCCCGGCAAAGGACATTTTGTGGTTCCCTACCCCGGCCCCGTCGATATTGAAGCAGAGCGTCACCCCGGCAAGAAGATCGCCCAATTGTTTGGAACAGCTGTAATCGAAGGTCATCGACGTGTTCGGCGTGCCTGTCGCCAGCGGGTTGAGGGTGCCAAAGTTAACGTTTTGCACGTTACTCACCGAGCACACGACCGCATGGCTAATCCCGGGGGACAGCAAGAGCACCGCCAGCAGCAACAATTGTTTTAATCTCATGCGGTTCACTCCTGTAGCAAAGTCCACAGTTACGCTATCGGCACACAACCGGGCCAATAGTCGGTACGTTTTTCTGATTCTCTGGATAGTCAAACTCAGCCACACAAATGCCGCTTCCTGTCGTCACCCGTAGCTGATTATGTAGCTCAAGCGCATCGAAATAGGTCATGCCATCAAACCCGACAATCGAGTCCTGCCCGATGCCCGTCATCAGCCTGACCGGGCTGCCTTCGGCGATAGTTTTGCCTTTAGCGTCAACCAGACTTATCTGGGCAGCGCGAACCGGCTTGATATCAAAATTCACCAGCGTCCCGGAGCGGTCGGATGGGGTCGCGTTCAGGCTAACGCTGCGGATCCGCATGTTGGCCGGCAGGTTCATCGGATCGATACTGATCAGGTTGTTCTGGTAGCTGTTGAGCGGCGTCACCAGCAGCCGTCCGCTGCTGTCGCTGTTGCCTACCAGATTATGCTGCAGCTTGACCGGTACACCGGGGATCCCGTCCGTAGAGACCACGGCAAACCCGTTGTTGATTTCCCGGGCGGCAAACACGCCGCCGCCCATCATCACCAGCGACCCCGTCGCCCCCGCATAGCCATAATTGTTGTCAGGAATGCTGCGGAAGCCGGTATATACGCGGCCATAGCGCCCCAGGTAACCCACTTCGCCCTGCCCGGTTTGCTGGGAACTTTGCTGGCTGGCAGCTACGTTCCAGCCGACACCGCCCTCGGACGGTGGATTCTGGCTGGCATTGAGCTGATAGCCCATCTTGTCACCGGTGCGCTGCACCGTCGCGCCGGCCGTCAGGCTATTGCTGGTACTGACTGTCAACATCAGGTAGACGCTGCGGTCGCGGGTATCATCAATGTTCTGGTTAAAGCTGGCGCTTAAAGAGATGTTTTCCGTGATCGGTTTAAACCAGCTGGCGTTGGCGTAACGAATAGCGCTTTGGTCAGGGTAGCGAAACTGCAGGTAACTCAGGCTGAGATTCCCCCCTACGCCAAAGTTATACCCCACCACCGCGCTGCCGCTGAAGGCAGCCGGCGGGGCGCCATACCGCGTCGCCACATCGTGATAGTCGCCGGAGGTAGCCGTGGCGCTGGAGCTAAAGTTGAAGCGCCCGCCGGACCAGCGGTACCCGAGACTATATAAATAGCCGCTCTCCCCGGCGTCCGAGCTTGCCGCCAGCGCGGTTGAAATCGTCCCGGACTGACTCCAGGGGATCCAGTCGCTGCTAACGCCACCGTTGACCAGGCTGTCGCTGGCCTCCATATGGCCACCTGCAGTCAGGCTGTTGCTAAAGCCACGTCGCCAGGTGCCGCTGATCGCCGGTTCGCTGGCGTAATCGAAAGAGGAATAGCCGTAGTTTTTTCTGACCACGCCCAGCTCAAGCGACCAGTCCGTCAATCCTTCCCTCAGCAGAAGCTGATCGTTGTAAAAAGAGAAGTTCTGCACGCTGGTTCTGCCGAGGGCATCGGTCATCATCACCTGAGCATCCCCTGCGCCGGTGATGTTTGGCAGCGTATTTAACTGGAAACTGCCCGCCGGAACCTCGCCGTTATAGTATTTAACCCCGTTGACATACAGCTCAACGCTTGAGGGCAGCGTGGCCGAACCCAGAAACGCGGGCAGCGGCGTCGTCGGCATATAAGGGTTGAGGCCAAAATCCGTGCCAATTTTCACCCCGGCAATGCGGGTCTGGCGGGACCAAGAAAGCGAGCTGGTGAGCGTATCGCCAAGGGTTACCGCCAGCATTTTATCGGGAAAGGAGGAGCGCCAGCTGGTGTCCAGGCGGCTAAAAGACTGATTGCTATTCTGTTCCGTGCTGTAGCGGGTAAGCTGGGTCGAACTCAGGACGCCTGCCGAGTTAAACGCCCGGAACTCACTGAACGTGTTGAAGTTGTTGCTCTTGCCACTGTCGCCGTAGAGGTCGTAATTCAGCAATGCCCCAAAGGCATTGGCGGCCTTCGGCGCGGACATGTCGGACTGGTTGAGCTGGGTGGTTTTCAGATCTAACAGGCTTAGCGGTGCGGTCAGGGCCAGGGTTTGTTGCTGAACGTTATAGTCAACTTTGACCTGAGCAATGTCATCCAGGTAATACGGCGGCTTTGCATTTTCCGGCAGGCGAAAGCCCAACTGACGCAGGGCCATTGCGTCGCCGTAAAGTTTTCCCTGCGCGTAGCCAAGATGAACCAGACCCACGGCATTCCCGTTCACCGTCGTGTCCAGATATAAATCCACGCCTACAGGCTGAGCTGTATCATTGCTGGCCGCATTCTGAGGTAAGTCATTATTAGTATTTTGTGCTGCTGTCATGCCTGAGAAAAATAAACCATTAAGCAATACAATATTTACCAAAGAATATGGCCAGTCATAGATTTTGTTCTGTTTTTTGACCATTGATAGTGACTTCAACCTTTCCACTGTGATAAGCATCACTGGCAGACGAAGATATTATCCACCGCATAGTTGAACCTGGAAGAACATAACCTAACAGACCTGGCGTAATCGTTTTTCGCGCCCCATTAGCCTGAATAAATGTCATGGCAGAAAGCTGGGCGTGGCTGTTTCCCTGATTACTCACATCGACAAATGTTTTGCCATCGGTTTGCACCAATGCCCATTTTAGCTTCGCTGTGTTTTCAGCCTGCCCGACAGGCTGCAAAAACACCGGGACGGAATAGCGCATAACAAATTGAAGGGTATTTTTCTGCACTTTGGCAGGCGGAAGTTCATCAATAAACAAACGGTAGGCCTGTTCCACCTGATTGGTGGCAGGCGTCGTGCGGATCACGCGGACAAGTTGACGCTCCCCGGCGGGCAGCGTCACGATGGGCGGACTAATGACCAGCCCCTGAGAGGTTGACAGCCTGTCGGCATTGCCGCTTTGCTGCCAGTTAAACACCCGAACCTGCGCGTTGAGCGGCGCAGTCCCTTCATTACTTAACCATATACCGTCCGCATTTTGTGCGGCGCTCAACGTCAGGTTAACCGGCGATATCTGCAGGCCACCGGCCAACGCATTTTGTCCCAGGGCCAGCGCCAGCAACAGGCATGCGCAGGCCGGGCGTCCGCCTAATTTCATTTTCATCCGTTGTCCTGAAATCAGTAGTTAACGTTGACGGTCACAGTATCCGCATAGCTGTCTGGCGTGTAGTTGGCGCTAGCCGCAGTGGCATAAACCGTATACGAGATAGCAAGCCCTGTGCCCACCCCCGCCACACCGTTACCCACTGTCGATGTGGTAGCGGTGTTACCCCAAACTGGCCCGGTAGCCGAGGTTTGGTTCAACTGATAAGGGACTTTGTCGGTGTTGGTTGCGGCGTTAAGCACAGACGACATTGCCCCCGAACCGGTGGTGGTTCCGCCGTTGGCCGCAGAAGGCGCAAGCCCAATAAAATAGGGCGTTGCCTTGGAGCAGTTAACGGTGAAAGTATTACTTTGCGAGGTGTTTACTGCGCTAGCTGCAACCGAACCCAGGTTAATATTCGAGGCCGTACCCGCCGTTACTGCACAGGACTTCGTAATAGTAATGAGGACCTGAAATGTACCGTTTGCCACCGCAGCATTAGCCGATGGAATAATCGCAAACGCAGTACAAGAGAGAATTAAGCGTGCTGCAGTGGCTGAATTCATATCCTTACCCTCATTCAAATGACTCAATCGTGCTTCGTGAATACACAACGAAGCGGCACGGGATGATTTAACGTTAGTTTATATTCCGCTTTAATAAAGACGGCGGACACCATAACTTGTCGTTTATATAATTCGTCATGAAGCCAAATGGCTGACTCTAAATACCGTTCATGCTGCGGGGAGCATGGTTCTGCCCACAAATTAATCCCAATCGTTCACTTCACAAGCAGGCAAAACAGTGTCTGACCGCCCCCTTTATAGACCTCTCGGTAAGAAAAAAATCAGTACGTTACGCCATCACTTAGTTGAAATTTAGTTTAGAGAATGGGAAATAACCAGACTCCCCCCCAAAATTCGCCTTAGCGGCCGATTGACACATTATTACCAATCAAAACAAGTCGTTAACCAGCACACACCTCAGAAGCCTGCAAAGTGAAAAGAATATATCCGCTATTTTGTGACGTTAATCACAAATAATGATTAAGTGCTGCTTAATTAACAATTAACAGAATTTATAAAAAAGAGTTGTATATCGGCGCGGTTTGATTCAATTTATGCTCCGCGCATTTACGGCCCGGAAACAATAATTATATAGGGGTCAGTAAGTTACAAAAAAACACACATTAACTACAGTCAACTACGGGGTTACTAAGTCAGTGGCAAGTTCAAACAAACTCACGCTATTCATCATTCTGTTCATGATAGCGGGGATCTTCACCGGCGCGGCCATCCACGAATACGCCGCCGCCGACGTTATCAAAAGCTACGCCGATAACATCACGCTGTTTACCGATATCTTCCTGCGACTGATCAAGATGGTGATTGCGCCATTGGTCTTTAGCACGCTGACAGTCGGTATCATGAAGCTGGGCGAAACCTCCACCATTGGCCGCGTAGGCGGTAAAGCGATGATCTGGTTTGTCTCTTCTTCCGTGCTGTCTATTCTGGTCGGCTTGTTTATTGTCACCCTGGAGCATCCGGGTGCGGGCATGAACCTGGAAGTGCCGGCTGAAGCCGTGCAGACCGGTCTGGCGGTCAGCGGGATGACGCTGAAAGCCTTTATTTCCCATACCATCCCAACCAGCATTGCCGGGGCGATGTCGGACAACGAAATCCTGCAGATTGTGGTGTTCTCGATGTTCTTCGGTATTGCCGGTGCTTCTTTGGGCGAGAAATTTAACGCCCCGTTGGTGAGCGCGCTGGACGTTGTCTCCCACATCATGCTGAAAGTGACCGGTTATGTGATGTATGTCGCGCCGCTGGCTATTTTCGCCGCCATCTCTTCAGTGATTGCCACCCAGGGCCTGGGCATTCTGCTCAATTACGCTTCGTTTATCGGCGGCTACTATGTGGCTATCGTGCTCACCTGCATCGTGCTGATTAGCGTTGGCTACATGGTGCTGAAGCGTGACGTGTTCCGCCTGCTGGCGATGCTGAAAGATCCTGTTCTGGTGGCCTTTACCACCAGCAGCTCCGAAGCGGCGTATCCGAAAACGCTGGATCAGCTGACGCGCTTTGGTTGCTCCCGTAACATCGCCTCGTTTGTGCTGCCCATCGGCTACTCCTTTAACCTGGTGGGGTCGATGGTCTACTGCTCCTTCGCTTCCATGTTTATTGCCCAGGCTTACAACGTGCACCTCTCCCTCTCTGAGATTGCCGTGCTGATGCTGACGCTGATGCTGGCGTCCAAAGGGATTGCGGGCGTGCCGCGCTCCGCGCTGGTTGTACTGGCGGCAACAATTCCAAGCTTCAATATTCCGGTGGCGGGGATCCTGCTGTTAATGGGGATTGACCACTTCCTGGATATGGGTCGCTCGGCGATCAACGTGCTGGGCAACGGCGTGGCTACCGCGATGCTGTCCAAGAACGAAGGGATGCTGGAAGACACCGACACTGACACCGTGCCGGTGGAAGAAGTTAAGGCATAAAAGAAGGGCTACCCTCGGGTAGCCCTTCTTCTTTCGATTAAATGCGATTAAGCAACCGCAGAATCCAGCAACTCCATCTCTTCGCTGTTCAGCAGCTTCTCGATGTTCACCAGAATCAGCATACGTTCACCCAGCGCGCCCAGACCGGTAAGATATTCGGTCGACAGCGTCACAGCGAACTCTGGCGCAGGACGAATCTGGTCAGCGGTCAGTGACAGCACGTCAGACACGCCGTCAACCACAATCCCGACCACGCGTTTTTCCAGATTCAGCACGATAACCACGGTATTGTCGTTATATTCCACGCCATCCTGTTCGAACTTCAGGCGCAGGTCGATAATCGGCACGATAACGCCGCGCAGGTTGGTAACGCCTTTGATAAAAGCAGGCGTGTTCGCGATGCGCGTCACCTGATCGTAACCGCGGATCTCCTGCACTTTCAGGATATCAATGCCGTACTCTTCAGCGCCGAGGGTGAACACCAGAAACTCCTGGCCTACATTTTCCCCGGTCAGTTTTGTCACATTCGTTAGTGCAGTCATTTGCGTACCTATTCTTTTAAGCGGTTAATCAGGCGACGGTTAGCGCCAGACGTTGTTCACGGTTTAGCCCCTGCAGCGCAGAAACATCGACGATCAGCGCCACGCTGCCGTCACCCAAAATGGTGGCTGCAGAAATGCCCGGCACCTTGCGGTAGTTGCTTTCAAGGTTTTTCACCACAACCTGATGCTGGCCAATCAGTTGGTCAACCAACAGCGCGTAGCGGCGTCCGGCGCTTTGCAGGATCACAACGATGCCCTGCGTGGCTTCGGTTTTGGCGCCCTGAACGTCAAAGACTTTCCACAGCTCAACCAGCGGCAGATATTCCCCACGTACTTCCAGCACGCGCTCGCCGCCCGCCAGCGGGTGCAGATCTTCTTCCTGCGGCTGCAGAGATTCCATCACAGCGTTCAGCGGCAGAATAAAGACTTCGTCACTCACCTTAACCGACATGCCATCGAGGATAGCGAGCGTCAGTGGCAGCAGAATGCGAATAGTTGTCCCTGCCCCGGCTTTCGACTGGATTTCGACGTGGCCGCCCATTTCCTGGATGTTACGTTTCACCACGTCCATGCCCACACCACGGCCAGACACGTCGGTGACCTGCTCGGCGGTGGAGAAGCCCGGGGCGAAAATAAGCATCCCAACTTCATCATCGGTCATGCTTTCACTGACCGGCATCCCCTGGGAAATCGCCTTCGCCAGAATACGTTCGCGGTTAAGCCCAGCCCCGTCATCGGTTACTTCGATACAGATATTCCCGCCCTGATGCTCCGCAGACAGAATCAGGTTACCGACTTCTGACTTCCCTGCCGCACGGCGTTTTTCCGGCGACTCGATACCGTGGTCAAGGCTGTTACGTACCAGGTGCGTTAACGGATCGATAATGCGCTCGATCAGGCTCTTATCCAGCTCGGTGGAGCTGCCCATCAGCGTCAGTTCTACCTGCTTGTTCAGCTTCCCGGCCAGATCGCGGACCAGGCGTGGGAAACGGCTGAAGACGTATTCCATCGGCATCATGCGGATAGACATCACCGACTCCTGGAGGTCGCGCGCGTTACGCTGCAGCTGCCCCATGCTGGTGATCAAATCGCCATGGTTGACCGGGTCGAGCTCGTTAGAACGCTGGGCCAGCATGGACTGGGTGATCACCAGTTCACCAACCAGGTTAATCAACTGGTCAACTTTCTCTACCGCTACGCGAATGCTGGTCGATTCGGATGCGCGAGCGGCAGGTTTATCGCGCTCAACGCGCCCTGTCGCAGGGGTTAGCGGCTCAGGCAAACCAGCTTTTTGCACGGCAACTGCCGTTTGAGCAGGCGCTTCAGGCACCGCCACCGAAGTGGTTTCTGCCACCGCTGGCGCGCTGGCTGCTGTAACCGGCACAAAGCTGATTTGCTCTGGCTCAATCACGAAGCAAAGTACAGCAGTAATATCGTCTTCGCTGACGCTGGTTTCCAGCGTGGCCGTTACGGAAGCGGTATCTTTAACTACTTCGCTCAGGGTACCCAGGTTCCCCAGCTCTTCGAGCATCAGGTCACGCTCAGCCTCTTTCAAGCCATCAATCACTACGCGCAGCTTACCGCCGCTGTCGGCAGGAGCCGACGCAGGTTGTTCAGTTTCAACCACGGAGAGTTTGGCCGGCGCCGAGGGTGCCTCGCCTTTGGCTTCCAGGGCAAGCTGACGCAGCGCTTTGCAGATGTAGTCGAAGCTTGCGGCATCCGGCTCTTCAGAGTTTTTATAGGCGTCCAACTGTTCCTGCATAATATCCTTGGTTTCCAAAAACAGGTTGATGATATCGGTGTTGAGCTGCATCTCACCGCGCCGCGCTTCGTCAAGCAGGTTCTCCATCAGGTGGGTCGTTTCCTGCAGGATGGAGAAGCCAAATGTCCCCGCTCCGCCCTTGATGGAGTGGGCCGCACGGAAAATAGCGTTCAACTGTTCGGAGTCCGGCGCCTCAGGCACCAAATCCAGGAGATGCTGCTCCATATCGGCCAACAGTTCGTCGGCTTCGTCAAAAAATGTCTGGTAAAAATCGCTAATATCCATGCTCACGCTATCACCTCGTGCCTGGTTGTGGCGCAACTGTGTTATTCGCCGGAGCCGCCGTTGGATCCTGCTGCAGAACGCTGAGAGGCTGGTTCTCGCTCTCTGAGTTCTCATGCATGATGGCGTCTTCGGTCTGTTTATTAAGCACCAGCAAACTGATGCGACGGTTAATGGCGTCCCCGCCTCCGCGTTTGGAGAGGCTCATCTGCGAGGACATCCCGATGACGCGCAGCACTTTGCCATCGTCGAGGCCGCCTGCCACCAGCTCACGGCGGGAAGCATTCGCACGGTCGGCGGAAAGCTCCCAGTTGCTGTAGCCGCGCTCGCCGTTGGCATAAGGCAGGTCATCGGTATGGCCGGACAAACTGATCTTGTTAGGAATACCGTTCAGCACCGGGGCGATTTTGCGCAGGATGTCGCGCATGTAAGGCTCGACCTCCGCACTGCCGTTTTTAAACATCGGGCGGTTCTGGCTGTCGATAATCTGAATCCGCAACCCTTCCTGAACCAGGTCGATTTGCAGATGCGGACGCAGCGCACGCAGCTTAGGGTCAGACTCAATCAACTGGTCCAAATCCCCTTTGATTTTCTTCAGGCGGTTGGCTTCCATGCGCTTGCGCAGTTCTTCGATGTTGGGCTGTTTTTTCACTTCGCCCTGCTGCTGAGTGACGTCGTCACCGCCACCGGGAATGGGACTTTCGCTGTCGGCGATACGCTGGCCGCCGGTAATGGCCTGAGCCAGCGGAGTGCGGAAGTAATCCGCAATTTGCGCCAGCTCTTTCGGGCTGGAGATGGAAATCAGCCACATGACCAGAAAGAAAGCCATCATCGCGGTCATAAAGTCCGCGTAGGCAATTTTCCAGGAGCCGTGAGCCGCCCCGCCGTGTCCCTTGTGCTTGCGGCGCTTTACGACAACGATGGGATGGGACTGATTTTTCATACTTCTTCTTCCGTCGCGCGCTGCGCGTTCGGGGAACGTACCGCTCTGACGTGTTCCTCCAGCTCAATGAACGATGGACGCTCGCTGGAATAAAGCGTTTTACGGCCAAATTCCACCGCGATTGGCGGCGCATAACCGTTGAGGCTGGAGAGTAGAGTGACCTTCACGCACTGCATCATTTTAGTCGTTTCAGCGCTTTTTTGGCGCAGCACGCTCGCTAATGGGGAAATAAAACCGTAGGCCAGTAAAATACCGAGGAAAGTTCCCACCATGGCGTGCGCAATTAATGCGCCTAATTCCGCTGCGGGGCGGTCAGCGGATGCCAGGGCATGAACAACCCCCATTACCGCAGCAACGATACCGAAGGCCGGTAATGAATCCCCCATTAACGCAAGGCTGTTGGCCGGTATTTCCGCTTCGCTTTCATGGGTCTCGATTTCTTCATCCATCAGCGCTTCAATTTCGAATGTATTCATATTTCCGCTGATGATTAAACGCAAATAATCGACAATAAAATCAAGCATCATGGTGTCCGCTAGAATACGCGGGTAGCTGGCGAAGATTTCGCTTTCTTTAGGGTTTTCAATGTCTCTTTCGAGTGAAAACATACCCTGCTGACGCGACTTAGCCATCAGACGATAAAGCAATGCCATTAAGTCCATATACATGCTTTTGGTATATTTTGAGCGTCTGAAGAGCAACGGCAGCGCTTTTAAGGTGCCCTTAATCGCCTTGCCGTTATTCCCTACAATAAACGCCCCAATACCCGCCCCACCAATGATCACAAATTCAGCAGGTTGATAAAGTGCGCCAAGGTGGCCGCCGGTCAACATGTAACCGCCGAACACTGTCCCTAAAACAACCAGGTAACCTATTAAAATCAGCACGAGATCATCCTTACGCCGTTGAGTGTAGCGAGGATGCCCAGGAGGCAGGTGTAGCGTCGTGTTTGGGCATAAAAAAAGCAGCGGTAATCTCTCACCGCTGCTGGAATACGCAAACACAGAATCTGTTACACAGCCTGTTCCACCTGGTCATCCAGCAGTTGTGGAATAATATCGGCAGCATTCTGGGAAAGTTTACGTCTTTTTACCGCCCTCGATGGCGGCTGGCACAGACTGCAGGCAAAGCTGCCGACAGGCTGGTGTGCGTGGGTAATAAAATTGCCTCCACAGCAGTTACACTGGCTCAGTTGGAGCATACCGCTCTCAACAAATCGAACCAGCGTCCACGCGCGAGTCAGCGCCAAGAGAGGGCCGTCAGACTGAGAAGGACATTGTTCAAGGTAGAGTCGATAGGCTTTGATCACCGCATCAACGCCGGTACATAGCCCACTACGAAGTAAAAACTGCCAGGCATTACAGAACATGGAAGCATGAATATTTTGCTCCCAGGTCATAAACCAATCAGTAGAGAAAGGCAGCATCCCTTTTGGAGGAGGACTTCCACGGAGTTCTTTGTAGAGTTTGATCAGGCGACCACGGCTCAACTGCGTTTCGCTTTCCAGCATTTGCAGTCGGGCACCCAGTGTTATCAGCTCCATAGCGAGCTGAATGTCGCGAGCTTCCTGGACAATACTTTTCTCGCTCATTTGTTATGCCCTTTTTTTCTTAGGTGCCTCGGCAGGCGTCGACACCTCATTCAATAAACGGGTAGATAACAAAATACCGGTATGAATTTGCTGTAAATCATCCACACGGGAGTCTTGTGTTAAGCGAGTAATTGCCTGACTTTCGCTAAACCGGAACTGACAAACTAATTGGTTAGTTTCTGCCAATTTTACCATTTGAGGCAACGTGAGTTCCCCAAGCGTATTTGCCATATCTTCAGCGATACCTAAGCGAAACATAGCAGAGGCTTTGTCCTGACTAATAAGACGCTGTGCAAGCAATAAGTACGACAAATTGATGTCGTAAATATGTTTTAGCAACTCGGAAGTATGCATTTTTTCCATCCCGAATAACCAACTATTATTGTATGCGGCCCAGCCTAAATATGTCGGATGACAGTAACGTGTCAGCGCGAGTAAATTCTCCAGAAACTTACAGTTGTAAGAAGCCGAAGCGCATATCTCGCGCCATTACTGTTTTCTGAACTATTAGGGGGTTGTTACCGCACCCCGCGATGTCGCCGGGTCTCCCCGGTTAAATTAAAACAATCGTTACGGCCAAAATGCACGGATAAATCTTTAGCTCTGACTAAACTCCTTCGCATCCCACAGAAGAAGCCCTTTCCCTGACAGAGCCCGAACGCCTGTTGTCGTTCATCATTTTATTACAAAAAACTAAGATTTTTCCTAATTCGGGCAAACTCTACTCGCAGCCCCTGGCACATACAATGCGGGCACCTGCGATTTTGGAATTTATGTGACGCAGATCACATAAATACATCATCCTTTGGGATGAAAAGCATCAGAATCGCTTTTCATTTGCTTACTTTTTCATCTGATTAAGAATTTTACCGAAGCCGACAGATGAATAGTGACACGGAAAGATCACAACTCTATGAGTTGTCATTGCTTTTTATCCGATACGGGCGGCCAGGAATACCTTAGCGATCACACTTTGTGAAAGCTATTCGGAGTAATCTGCTGTTATTCATGGACTTAAGTTAAATTATAGCGGCATTTTAACTGACCGTTATGATTTCAAAAGCGCCTGTTACCGAAAGTTATCGCGCGATCCAGGTTCTGAAATTAATCCATTCGTCTGATGGAAAATTTTTACATTTCGTCTACGAAACAATGTTGCAAATTCGTTTCATAAGAATAACTAAACAATTTCTATGAGTGGCTTCACATTTCGTACCGCGACAAGCGTTGCGCCTCGGGCACAACTGGTGTAAGAAAATGTTAACAATTCACACTAAATGTGGAGGGGTTATATGAGCTATCGTCATGTGCTGGTTGCCGTTGCTATCACGCCTGAAAGCCATCGTCTGGTACAAAAGGCCGTCTCCATCGTTAAACCCGTCAACGGAAAAATTACCCTCGTCACGCTCGCGTCAGATCCCGAACTGTATAACCAGCTTGCCGCCCCTATGCTGGAAAGTTTGCGCGATCTGATGCTGGAAGAAACCCATCTTTTTCTCGATGAGCTAAAAGAGAAAGCGCAATATCCTGTTGAAAAGGTAATTATTTCCACAGGGGAACTAAGCGAGCACATTCTGGATATCTGTGAAAAACACGATGTCGATTTAGTCCTTTGCGGTAATCATAATCAGAGTTTTTTCAGCAAAGTCATGTGTTCGGCCAAGACTGTTGTGGCTTCCAGCCGGGTCGATGTGTTGCTAGTCCCGCTTTAAGTCTTTCCCTGACAGAAAGCGGAGCCTGCTCCGCTTTTTCACCCCCAACTCCGCTGCTTATTCGATTATTCCATAGCGACTAATCACGATAATTTTTCAAAAATCGCGTTTTTATCCTGCCGTTTCACTGCCGCTGGAAAGAAGAAAAAACACGCTCCAATAAACGGCTGGATTTCCATGTTTCATCATTGTTAATGAGGTACGGCTTACTGTGAGGACACGTTGCAAGCGAGATGCGGACTCCCTTGCGCGGCATTATCGCCTCACTAAGGCATACTTTTTTCCGATAGATAAAAAAATCAATTCATTAGCCGTACCAGCAGATTCTGGTGTTTTCCCTGGCCCAAAACAGCTTGTTTTTTGTACTCATCACCTGTTCTTGCACAACAAGAGATCTCCTTAGCCGCGGAACAGCGTGACACCTGAGAGCAAAACTTTTTTAACCACGGATCTTCAAACCTCCGTATAAGATGCAAAACAGACAAACATGATCTCGATGCGCATAAATCAAAATCTAAAACACAACCAAAAAAGATAAAATGATTCACATTGGAAAATAAACAAATCCAATTAATCGCACTTTTGACATAGCCCCACAGAGATAGCACCACGCCAATGAGAAAAATATATTTTATATCAAATACAGCAAGTTATGTAACAACACAAGGAACAAAGAATTAAGCTTCTTTTATCTTAAATAAAATTAAAGAAATGAAAAATAGCGCCACTTAGGACTTTTCTCACCATTAATAGCAGCGTATGTTTATTTCATCTCTTCATAAAATTGCTCATGAAATAAGGATATTGATATGCCTACTGCCAGCATGATCCAGAAACTGAATGCGCAAATTAATCGTGAATTCTACGCCTCCCATCTGTGTCTGCACCTGAGTGCCTGGTGTGCCAAACATAGCCTGACAGGGAGTGCGAATTTTTTACGCAGTCAGGCTCAAAACAACGTGACCCACATGATGCGGGTCTTCAATTTTATGAAGCAATCCGGCGGCATGCCTAGCGTCGGCACCATGTCCCCCCAGACTGCGACTGCCTGACGCTGGAAGAGCTGTTTCAACAAACGCTGGATGACTATCATCTCAGGCAAGAAACGCTGACCACGCTTAAGGAAGAAGCTAAAGCCATCAATGCCGGTAAGATTGTGAGTTTTTTAATGGCGCTAGGCTTAGAGCAGGATCGTGAGGGAGAACGGCTACAAACGATTCTTGAAGAAGTGCGCGACGCAAAAAAAGCGGGCCTGTGTATGAGCCAGACCGACAGGCGCGTGCTCAGCTTTGTCGAACGAGACTATCACTGAACAGCTTCGACTCAGATAAAAAGCACCGCAACCAGGCGGCGCTTTTGCTTTCTGGCAGCGGATAAAAGCTTCAGTGCGCTTCTTTCTGCTGAGTAAACTTCAGCTCAATCAAAGCAATAGCTTTTTGAATCGCACGGCGCGTGACCGGGTCAACGGCCGCCGGATGGGTAGTAAAATCGATGGTTTTCAGCTGTTCGGCCATCTTGTCACGGACTTCAACGGGCGCGATCACATCAATCACGTCGAGAATTTGTTTAATCACTAACTGGCACGCCACGACATCGGAAACCAGTTCCTGATCGGCAGAGAGTTGTTCGGCCATTTTAATCTCCTGTTTTATTTGCGCGACAGTCTACCTGCGCGCCTCCGTACGAGGCAACAGCCCATTCGTTGGCAGAGAGAAGAAGCGGGAGCAAATGCCCCCGCCAACTCATTTTTCGAACAACCAACAGGCCACGCGGTGACCCGGTGAGATCTCCTGCATGCGGGGAGCTTGCTGCTGACATTGGCCCATCGCTCGCGGGCAGCGGCTGGCAAACTTGCAGCCAACGCTCTCCCCTGTATCACCGGCTATTTCGCCCTTTATCCCTCCCTGCTCCAGCATCTGAACATGCGGGTCGGCAACGGGAATGGACGCGAGCAGCGCCCGGGTGTACGGATGAGCAGGCTGGTGATACAGCGTTTCCGCTGGCGCTTCCTCCACAAGCGATCCCAGGTACATCACCCCAATACGGTCAGAAATGTGGCGAACCATCGACAAATCGTGGGCGATAAAAAGATAAGTCAGCCCGAAGGCCTGCTGCAGATCCTGCAGGATATTCACCACCTGCGCCTGCACAGAGACATCGAGGGCAGACAGCGGCTCATCGCAAAGAATAAATTCAGGATTCACCGCCAGCGCGCGGGCAATGCTGATGCGCTGCCGCTGGCCACCGCTGAACTCATGGGGAAAGCGGTTCAGATGCTCAGGGTTTAATCCCACCTGCCCGAGCAGCTCCAGAGTGCGGGCTTTACGCCGTGCCGCATCATAACCGTGGATACGCATTGGCTCAGCGATCAGCTGCGCCACCGTCATGCCGGGGTTTAGCGACGAATAGGGATCCTGGAAAACGGCCTGCATCCGACGGCGAACAGGCTTTAGCTGGCGCTCGTTAAGCGCCGCAATATTTTGCCCATCGAACTCAATTTCCCCGTCGGTCAGTTCAAATAGCCGCAATACGCTTCGCCCGAGCGTCGATTTACCGCAGCCCGATTCCCCCACCAGGCCGTAAGTTTCCCCCGGAAAAATATCGAAACTCACGCCATCCACGGCTTTGACCGTAGTCCCCGGCCCGAACCAGCCCCGACGAGCGATGAAATGCTTGTGCAGATTACGCACGCGAATCAAAGGAGTAATTTCAGGCATGAACGGCCTCTTTTTCCCACAGCCAGCAGTTGACTTCATGGCCGTCGGCAAGCGTGTGTTTGGGTGCCGCCGTGTCGCAAATGGCCATGCGCTGCGGGCAACGCGCGGCAAAAGGACAGCCGGGCGGCGGGTTGAGTAGACCCGGAGGGCTGCCCTCAATCGGCGATAAGCGCTCTTCGTTAGCGTCCGGCCGAGGCAGCGAGGCCAGCAAACCTCGCGTGTAAGGATGTGCGGGGCGATAAAAAATCGCTTCAACGCTGCCCTGTTCCATAACCAGCCCGCCATACATCACCACCACCCGGGAACAGACTTGCGCCACCACGCCGAGGTCGTGAGTGATCAGTAAAATCGCGGTGTCCGTCTGCTGCTGAAGGTGTTTCAGCAGGCGCAGAATTTGCGCCTGAATCGTCACGTCCAGCGCGGTGGTCGGCTCGTCGGCAATCAGCAATGACGGATGGCACGACAGCGCGATGGCGATCATCACCCGCTGGCGCATCCCACCGCTAAACTCGTGCGGGTACTGGTCATAACGTTTCTCCGGCTGGCTGATGCCCACTTGCCCCAGCATCGCGATCGCCTTCTCTTTCGCCGCCTTCTTACTCAAACTCTGGTGGCGAATCAGGATCTCACTCATCTGTCGTCCGATAGTCAGCACCGGGTTTAACGCCGTCATCGGATCCTGGAAAATCATCGCGATTTCGCTGCCGCGAAGGTGGCGCATTTGCTCTGCCGTTTTACGCGCGAGGTCTTCTCCCTGAAAACGGATATGGCCTCCCACCACTTTGCCGTGACTGCCCAGCAAATTGATAACCGATTTGCAGGTAACGCTTTTGCCACAGCCAGACTCGCCCACAATGCCAACAACCTCCCCGCGCTGCACGCTGAAGGTAACGCCGCGTACCGCCTGAACTTCGCCCTCGCGGGTATAGAAAGAGGTTTTCAGGTTTTCTATTTCCAGCAAATTACGCATCGCGATTTGCCCCCGGCTCGAAAGCAGTCCGGAACACATCGCCGAGAACGTTAAAACTCAGCACCGTCAGCAGGATTAGCACGCCCGGGAACATAGCAAGCCAGGAGGCTTCACCGATATAGGACTGAGCGTTATTCAGCATGCTGCCCCAGGAGGCATCCGGCTGCTGCACGCCAAGACCAAGAAAGCTCAATGTTGACTCCATTAAAATCGCCGAGGCGATATTCAACGTTGCCGCCACGATAATCGTCGGCAAAATATTCGGGATGATGTGCCGCGCGACAATCATCAGCGGATGCTCCCCGGAAGCCCGGGCATAAATCACGTATTCCCGCTCTTTCAGCGTCAACGTTTCTGCCCGTACCAGCCGCGACATATTCATCCAGGTCAGCGCGCTGATAATTAAAATGATGTTAGCAATCCCAGGCTTCAGGTAAGCATTGAGCACCAGCAGCAGGAAAAACGCCGGGATCGCCATTAAGATGTCCACCAGCCTCATCAGCAGGTTATCAATTTTCCCGCCAAAGTAGCCGCTGACGGTACCCACCAGCGTGCCAATTAGCGTGGAAAACAGCATGGCTAAAAACCCGACCATCAGGGAGATTTGCCCGCCGTAAAGCGCGCGGGTGAAATAGTCCCGGCCATATTCATCCGTGCCAAACCAGTGGCCCGCCCCCGGCGGCAGCATTCTCGCCTGCAGCGACATCTGATTGGGGTCCCACGGACTTAGAAAAGCCGATAATGAAGCCAGCGCAAAAATCACCAACACCGCCAGAGAAAGCTGCGCGGGGCGGCTGTGTTTCAGGCCTTGTTTAACCTGATTCCATCTTCTGCTCATAGTTATCTCAGCGCCTTAATGCGCGGATCCGCCACGCGATACAGAAGATCGGCCAGCAGATTCCCTACGATCAGCACCAATGCTGAAAGCAAAATAATGGCCATGATCAGCGGGTAGTCGAGGGAGGTGATAGCCTGGATCCCCAGCAACCCCATCCCCGGCCAGGAAAAGACGCTTTCCGTCACGTAGGCGCCCACCACCAGCTCGCCAAAAGAGAGGCCAAACAGCGTGATCACCGGCAGCAGCACGTTCTTCAGCACGTGCCGGAACAGAATGGTGCGGCGGGTCGCCCCGTAGGCCAACTGGGTTTGCACATAGTCGGCGGACAGCTGGCTGATAGTATTCGACCGGATGTAGCGCACGTAGCTGGAGAGGTTGTAAAACGTCAGAGCGATACAGGGCAGAATACCGTGACGAATCACATCGAGCCAGGAATCCTCCGCGCCAATGGTTCGCATCCCCATGCTCGGCAGCCAGTTCAGCTGCATCGAAAACACGGTAATCAGCAGGATGCCAAACCAGAAGATCGGTACCGAGATCCCGACGTAAGCGAACAGGTTCAGAACATGGTCGAGCCAGCGGTGTTTGAACGCGCCCGCCAGCAGCCCAAGCGGGATCGCCAGCAGGATAGCTAACACCAGGGACGCGCCCATCAGGCCAAGGGTGGCCGGGATACGCTCGCCAATCATCGTCAGCACCGGACGGTGGTAAATCAGGGAGTAGCCAAGATCGCCCTGCAGCAGATTTTTCAGCCACAGCAGGTACTGCACCGGCAGCGGTTTATCCAGCCCCATACTCTGGCGGATACGTTCGATATCCTCCGGGCTCATGCGAGGAGTGATATACGCCTGCACAGGATCGCCGGGGGCCAGCTTCACCAGTAAAAAAGAGACCAGCGAGATAAAAAGCAGCATCGGGAGCAGCTGCAGTAAACGCCGGAAAAGAAGGTTATTCATAGTTTCGCCTTCCTCCGCCCGGCCTGCACAAAACGGGCCGAGAGGAGGATCACTCATTGTTATTGTTGATAAATCTTAGACAGATCCTGGAACATATAAACGGGCTTAGGCTCGGCTTCTTTCGTCCCGCCAAAACGTTTGTCCACGGCCACCACCGCGTTGGTGTAAGCAATTGGGTACCAGGCCATATCGCTGGCGACGGTTTGCTGGATCTGCTTGTAGATAGCCGCGCGCTTAGCCGCATCCGTTTCCGTTGCGCCCTGCTCCCACAACGCATCAAACACCGGGTTTTTATAATGCGCGTAGTTGTAGGCTTCGTTGCTCATATACAGCGATTTATAGCCATCCGGCTCAGAGCCCATGATGTAACCCCCCAGGCTTAGCTCATAGGCCGTGTTTTTCATGTCCTGGCTGCGCTGAGACATCGCGTTCGCATCCAGAGGCAGCAGTTCAACGTTGATGCCTATCGCCTTCAGCTGCTGCTGAATGTAGAGCCCCATGCTTTCCTGGGTTTTATTGCTGTTGATGTAAGCCAGGCGCAGCTTCAGGCCCTCCGGCTGCCCGGACGCTTTAAACAATGCTTTGGCTTTTTCGAGATCGAATTTATACGGCTCCACATCGCTGGTTTGGTAGAGGGTATCCGGGGTCAAAATAGAAGCCGCAGGTTTGGCATAATCGAGCGAGGTGAACGCCGTTTGCACAAGGTCATCTTTGTTCAGCGCATACGCGATAGCCTGGCGCAGATCTTTGCTCTTCATGCTGTCAACGTTCTGGTTAAACGTCATGTAGGCCAGGCGCCCTTCCGGGTAAATAACAAAATCAAACTTGCCGGTGGCTTTCAGGCGCGAAACATCCTGCGGATCGACCATTTTGAGATTGATTTCGCCGTTCTGCAGCGCGAGGTTGGCCGAGTTGGCATCCTTCGCAAAACGGTAGGTGACCGAGTCGAGTTTCGGTTTGCCGTTCCAGTAATCATCAAACCGCGTCAGGGCGTAGTACTGCCCCGCCCGGTACTCTTTAAACTTGAACGGGCCGGAGCCGACGGGCGCATCATTGCGGGTACTTTTTTCCAGATCGCCCGCTTCGCTGCCGAAGATATGCTGTGGGATCGGGAAGATTTGCACCAGCGTACCGGCGAACGCGGCGCTGACCTGCGGCAGCGTAAATTTAACCGTCAGCGGATCCACTTTGCTCACGGCCAGCGGCTTGTTGCCATAAACAAACATGCTGCGGAAGAAACTGTGCTGCTTTTCATCGAGCAGTTTATTAAAGGTGAACACCACGTCATCGGCGGTGATCGGCTGCCCATCCTGCCATTTCAGGTCGGGCTTGAGTTTCAGCGTCCAGGTGAGGTTGTCGGCCGACGGCGTCAGGCTTTCCGCCAGGCCCCACTCGATCTTATCGCCGTTGTAGCTGTACAGCGGCGAGTAAAGCGCCTGCATGATGGTTAACGTAGTACGATCGCTGGCGTACAGCGGGTTCATGGCCAGCGGGTCGCCGGAGGTGATGCCGATTATCAGGCTGCCGCCCTGCTGCGCTTCTTTTGCCGGGGCGGGTGCCGCCGCGGTCTCTTTTTTAGCGTCATCACAGCCGCTTAAGGCCAGGGCCAGCGCGGCGACCAGCGCCGACAATACCAGAGGTTTACGCATTGCTTCAGAAACTCCTTGCTCAATAAGAGCCCGCATAGTGCGACACTCGCGATCGCTTGTAAATGTGCCTAAAAAGCATAAGCTTAGCCGAATTTTAACTATCCGCATGGTGCCTGACACCAATGCCTGCGGGGAATATTATTTAACCAAGCTGCGTCACATATTTTTGTTTCCGCGCATGTATAAGACGTAAAAAAAGCAGCCCGGAGGCTGCTTTGTCATTTACGTGATTTTCAGACTGCGTTAAGTCGGAACATCGCCACCGCGTCATGCAGATGGTGCGCCTGCTTCTCCAGTTCAACGGAAGAGAGTACCGACTTCTGGACCAGGTTCACGTTCTGCTGCGTCACGCTGTCCATTTCCCTAACGGCGATCCCGACCTGCCCGATGCCCTGACTTTGCTCCAGGGAAGCGCTGGCAATCTCCCCCATAATGTCGTTGACCTGCTTCACGGCGCGGAGGATCTCGTCCATTGCCTCTCCTGCTTTTCGCACCTGCTGCGACCCGGTGTGAATATTACTGACCGAGTCGTTGAGCAGCGTTTCAATCTCTTTGGCGGCCCCGGCGCTGCGGCTGGCCAGGTTACGCACTTCGCTGGCGACGACCGCAAAGCCTTTGCCCTGCTCTCCCGCCCTTGCCGCTTCCACCGCGGCGTTTAGCGCCAGAATGTTGGTCTGGAAAGCGATGCTGTTAATCACCGTGGTGATATCGACAATTTTATTCGCGCTGCTGGCAATCACGTCCATGGTCTTCACCACCTGCTTCACAGAATCCCCGCCGTTTACCGCGGTGTTAGTGGCATTCTGCGCGAGGTGACTGGCGTGATTCGCATTGTCGGCGTTCAGCTTCACCGTACTGTTCAGCTGCGCCATGCTGGCGCTAGTCTGCTCCAGCGCGGCCGCCTGCTGTTCCGAGCGGGATGACAGGTCGGTATTCACCCCGGACACTTCGGTGGCGTTGCTGCGAATAGCCTCGGCGCTGTCCCGGATCCGGCTCACCGCCCTTTGCCAGTTTTCCTGCATCTTTTGAATCGGCGGCACCATCAGGCCTATGCAGTTACGCCCCAAATCCGGCAGCGCGGCAACCAGTTCGCCCTGCGCCAGGACATGCATGTGGTGGCGGATCGTATTGACCGGCTTCACCAGGCAAAACCACAGATAGCGTTCTGTAAAAATGACGATCGCGATGCTGATGGCGATGGAGAGCATCAGCATCCGTTGGGCCGTGTTAATCCACGTCAACTGATCCGGGTTCAGCGCAAGCTGTTGTTTGAGGTTATGTAATAGCCACAGCGTCGCGCCCGCCACGCAGATCCAAGCCAGCGTTGAAAAGATTTGTATCAGCACCACCATCGCGCGAATTTTAATATTGCGAATAATGTTCATTTTTTGGTTCCCCGGTAAAAATAAAATGCACTTCCTGTGCGGCTTTAGCGACGCGCGTCCTGATTTATTCCCTTGTATACCTGCATAAGTGAAATTAAATCGCGCCGTAGCGCTATTGTCGGCACGGTTCAGCAAAACTTGACGCGTATTTGATCAAAAAATCGCCGCGCATTTTGTGGGGAATTTATGTTAAGTAAGACTTTTTTATTCCACAATTTGAATTAAGGATTATTTAAAATTCGAAATTTATGGAATTTACGGCCAGCTTAATTGAACAGGCTTTTCTGCCCGCCGCGCGTGCTACCATGAAAGCGGTTAAGTATGAGGTATGAATCAAAGATGAAGCGCATTTCTCTGGCCGTTACTGCCCTGTTGCTGGGCGGATGCACAGTAAGCAAAACGCCTGTTCCGCTCAATGCCAATGCGCCTGCCGGTGTTGTTCGCCTCGCCTATAGCCTGCCGCCGCTGCAAACGGCCAAAGTGGATAAATTCCTCGCCCAGTCCACGGCTTCGCGCCAGTGCCAGCAATGGGGCTATGCCAGCGCCATTCCTTACGGCAGCGATATCAAGACCTGTACCACCTACAGCGGCACCCTTTGCCTGAACACCCAGGTGGTGCTGGAGTACCAGTGCCGTGGCGTGACCGGCCCACAGTATGCGGGCGTCACCAGTAACTGGTAATTTGTGAATACTCCTCTATTTTTAGAGACATCTGCACAAAGAGAAGCCTGACACCAATGTAACCCGTTCCTGACGATAAATATCTCGCGCCGCCGTCTTCCCACGGCGGCTTGACTCTATTTGTTCATCAGGAAATTAACATGCTTCTTTTATTGCTACGCGCCCTGCGCCAGCACCGCTGGTTCTCGCTGCTCGGGTTGGCGCTCCTGTTCTCTTCGGTAGGTAACGGCCTGACCTATGTTCTGGTCTTTAGCCAGCTGTTAAACAGCCACGCTACGCCCGCCTGGCTTTCTCTCGCTTACGTCCTCGCGCTTGCCCCCGGCTTACCCGCCAGCTTTGTTGGCGTGTGGTTATTAAAGCGCTGGCCGGCGTTTTCCGTTCTGCTTCTCGGTGAGGGTTTAGGCCTTACGGGTCTGGTTCTGCCGTGCCTTGCGCTGCTGAATGATCACCCGACCATGCTCTTATTGAGCCAGGCCGCCGCCGCTTTTAGCACCGGTCTCACGGTGCCGGTGCTCAGCCAGCTCTTCAAACAAGGCTTATCTAAAGCATTAATGCCCGCCGCCGCAGGTATTGAAACGCTAGTGTTTGCAGCCAACGTTATCTTCGGCGTGGGAATGGGGACATTGTTATATGGCCACGTCAGCCTGTGGCTGATGTTGTTTCTGGATGCGCTCAGTTTCACTTTTGCCATGGGGCTACTCTGGCGAGCCTCAGCGGCTTTTGTTATCACGGGAGAAGAAAACAACGCCCCCGGCGAAAGCGAAAAATTTAGCTGGCGGCACGTTACCCCGGTGCAAAAGCGTAGCCTGCTGCTGCTGCCCAGTCTTGCCCTGGTTGGCGCGCCCGTGATGGCTTTGCTCCCTGCTCTGGCCCCTGCGTTGCCGGGCGATAACACAGCCAATGGCCTGGCGCTGCTGTTTGCCCGCAGCGCAGGGCAACTGCTCGCCCCGATCCTGCTAAGTGAAAAACAGGTACGCAACCGGGCGGGTAAAAGCTTCCCGCTGATGCTGGTGCTGCTGCTTTTCACTTTGTGTTATTTCGCCGTAGCGTACTCGGGCACATTGTGGCTGGCCGTGCCGCTCATCGTGCTCGCACATTTGTTCAGCAACTGGTTTTATCTGGTCGCGACGCTCAACGTAATGGACAGTTTCCCTAGCCCGCAGGTTGGTGCTGCCATGGCGGCAACCTGGCGACTCCAGCTCGGCATTACGTTAATCGCTCCTCTGGTCACGGGGACGATTGCCGGGTACTTCCCGGCACAGTGGGTACTGCCCGGCAGCGGCATCTGCGGGATTATTCTTGCCCTGTTGATGCTCGGTGACTTGCGAAAAGTGCGGAATTGTAATTTGATATCGCGGCGGAATCATTCCGCATTTAATTTTAATAATGATGATGACAGTAAGACAGGTGGATAATGGTATTTTATAAAGCAACACTTGCCGGGGCTTTAGCTCTGGCTCTGGCGGGCTGCGTCGCGCCTGCGAAAACCACATCAGCGGTTACCGCCCCGGCTAAACAGTGCCAGGTTGGTGATGCAATGACGCAAACCACGCTCTATTTCGGCATCAGCCGCCCATCCGGGGCGGAAATTACCGCCAATGAATGGCGCAGCTTTGTGGATAAAGACGTGACCCCACGTTTCCGCGAAGGGCTGACTGAATATGATGCCAAAGGCCAGTGGCTGAACGCTAAAGGTGAAGTGACCCACGAACCGAGCAAAGCGATCATGCTGATTCGCGGCAGCGATGCAGAGAGCAGCAAAAAGGTAGACGAACTGCGCGCTATCTATAAAACCCGCTTTGCGCAGGAATCCGTAATGCGCGTTGACCAGCCGGTCTGCGCCGCGTTCTGATTGTTGTGAAGGGAAGAAACGGCGGGGAAACCCGCCGTTTTTATTTTTACAGTACCAGCCCGGCAAACGCTGCCGACAGCAGGCTGACCAGCGTCGCGCCGTACACCAGGCGCAGGCCAAAGCGAGAAACCACGTTCCCCTGCTTTTCGTTCAGCCCTTTGATAGCCCCGGCCACAATGCCGATGGAAGCAAAGTTAGCGAACGAGACCAGGAAGACCGACAGGATCCCCAGCCCGCGCGGTGACAGCGTCGCCATGATCTTCTGCAGCTCAATCATCGCCACAAATTCATTCGCCACCAGCTTGGTCGCCATGATCCCGGCCGCTTTCAGCGCATCCGCCTGAGGAATACCCACCAGCCACGCAAACGGATAGAAAACGTAGCCCAGAATTTGCTGGAAGCTCAGGCCGAAGACGGTGGCGAACAGCGCATTAATGGCGCTGATAAGCGCGATAAAGCCAATCAGCATCGCCAGAATAATCATCGCCACTTTGAAGCCTGCGAGGATGTATTCCCCCAGCATTTCAAAGAAGCTTTGGGATTCGTGCAGCTTCTCAAGCTTGATTTCTGGCTCAGCGCCAGGGCGGGTCGGGTTAATGATCGACAGGATAATAAACGTGCTGAACATATTCAGGATCAGCGCCGCGACCACATACTTCGGCTCCAGCATCGTCATATAAGCCCCGACGATGGAGAGCGAAACCGTGGACATCGCCGTCGCGGCCATGGTGAACAGGCGGCGAGAGCTAAGGTCGCCCAGCACACCTTTGTAAGCAATGAAGTTTTCAGACTGGCCCAGAATCAACGAGCTCACGGCGTTGAATGATTCCAGCTTGCCCAGACCGTTCACTTTAGAAAGCAATGTGCCGACGATGCGAATAATGATCGGCAGAATGCGGAAGTGCTGCAGGATACCGATCAGCGCCGAAATAAAGATTATCGGGCACAGTACGCCGAGGAAGATAAACGCGAGGCCCGCTTTACTCATCCCACCAAAGACGAAATCGCTGCCCTGCCCGGCAAAGGTCAGAAGATGGCCAAAGAAACCGGACACGCCGTTAATCACCCACAACCCGCTGTCGGAGTGCAGGAAGAAGAACGCCAGCAGGCCTTCAATGACGACAAGTTGTAACAAATAGCGGATGCGGATGGTTTTACGATCGAAGCTCACCAGCCACGCCAGTCCCATGATGACAAAAAGTGCGAGAAGAAAATGAAGAATGTTCATGTGCAGTCTAATTTTGAAAGAAACGTATTTAGCCACAGCTCCTGCGTCAGGTAAATGGCGGACATAAGAATATTTAGCCATAAGATTTTCCAATGACAACATAGGCTTACTCTTAGCATGGTTACCATTTTGCGCGGCTAAATATGACTAATTCATGACACGTTATTTGGCAATAAAATAGCGAAGCGGAACAAGATTAATTCTCATTATTAATTCATTTTGTCACAAATAAAATAATAGTAACAACCATTCTCATTACACTAATATAATTAACAATTTCTTTGCATTATGGAAAATTAATAATTAAAGTAGCGCCATATTAACGCCCCTCAAAAAATATGGAGCCTGTGATGCTGAAGACGGAAATGATTGAAAAACTGAACGAGCAGATGAACCTTGAACTCTACTCATCCCTGCTTTACCAGCAGATGAGCGCCTGGTGCAGCTATCACAGCTTCGAAGGGGCGGCCGCGTTCCTGCGCCGCCACGCTCAGGAAGAGATGGAGCACATGCAGCGCCTGTTTGCTTATTTAAATGATACCGGAAGCATGCCGCGTATTAACGCCATTCAGTCCCCGTATTTAGAATACGCTTCACTGGACGAGTTATTTAAAGCCACCTACGAGCACGAGCAGCTAATTACTCGCCAGATTAATGCGCTGGCACATTCCGCGATGACCTCTCAGGATTATCCAACCTTTAATTTCCTGCAGTGGTATGTTGCCGAGCAGCATGAAGAAGAAAAACTGTTTAAATCCGTGCTGGATAAACTCAGTCTGGTGGGCAAAAGCGGCGAAGGCCTTTACTTTGTCGATAAAGAGCTGGCTACCCTGGACGCTCAGGCTTAATTGCCGTGAAATAGCAGGCCATTCCGGCCTGCTATTTTCATTTTAGTGCAGCGCCCCGCCGTTTCGCTGGCTGTGCCAGTACCCGTATAGCGCCAGTGCCGCAGGTTTAATCGCCTCAATGCTCGCCAGAAATGCTTCCGGCGTCAGGCTCTCAAACTTCGCTTCATTCTCTTCCAGTCCATGCAGGGCAATGGCGTCCAGCTCTGGCTGAAGTTCTGCCGGCAGCGAAGGCCAGCTTTCCAGTGACACACCGCGCATGTAGCCGTAGCACCACTCTTCCACGATGGTGATTTCGCGGTTATCCACTTCGCTGGTACCAAACAGAGGCTCAAACTGACCCGGGTACTCTGCAAGGCGTTCGGCAATGTCGTTCATATGCTGGAAGACCAGTACGCTAAAGCGCGTCAGCTCTTCTTTGCTTTCCCATTCTGGCTCAACATCGCCACCCCATACCGCCCGCAGCACGGTGGCAGGTTCGGTCACAGCTGGCCCCGACAATAGCGCCGTGAGTAGCCCGTCCAGCTCAGCCACATCAATCACCGAATGCGCCGTGCCATATTTCAGCAGGATGTCATCCAGCCAGATAATTTCGTCTTCGTTCAGCGGTCCCTGGGACATTTTTGGCTTCCTCGTCTCGCGTTTTGAATAAAATTTTGCGTAGTGTACCCGTTCTGCGCGCGACGAGTCATTTTCATTCCGCTTTTGTCAGGCATTCCACCAACAATTGACAGGTTTTGTCGTAGAGCGATGGGGTGTGCTGTAGCGCCTGCCAGACGCTGTTGTGGTCAGCACCCGGCACGGTCAGCAAAGCATGTTTGCCCTGCCCCGACGCCGAATCATAAAGCCGCGGTGGGATCTCTGCCGGGATCACCCGATCTTCTGCCGCGGCGATGACCAGGACATTACCGCCAAATTCAGCCACAGTCTGCCAGGCGTCGCTTTCGGCCCAGCTTCGCGGCTGGCGGATAATGGCGGAAAATTCAGGCCCGAAGTTTACCCGGTAAGCCGAAGGGTGATACACGCCCGGCACCATCAGGATAAGGGAACGCAAAGGCACGGATTTGCTCAGGTGCAAAGCGTTGTACGCCCCCATGCTGACGCCCATGCAGCCAGTCAACTGAGGACCTAAATGTTCGGCAACCGCTAGCGCCTGCCCGGTGCGGCTGATTAAAGAGGAGTGAGAAAGATCCCCACCAGTTTCCCCGTGGCCGATGCAATCAAAAGCCGTGCTGCCAAAGCCCAGCTCCGCCATTAAGTGCCGGTAGCGAAGACCCACCTCGCGGTCTTTTGAACCACCGTGGATCATCAGAATGTGACCTTTACTGGCAAAAATACTGTCAGCCTTGAGCGTGCGGCCCTGAAAAGCGACATCAAATGGGTGTCGGGAGAAAGTGTTCATGGCTGCCTGGTGCGATATTAGTCGATGAGTTAGCATCGCATCTTTATCATTCCTAAGTAAGCCCCAACATTTTATGACAAAAAGAGCGTACGCTCTGCAGCCCGGCGCGCAACCAGCCCTTTTAGAACCTTACCGCCAGCTTTGTTCCACTTTGAAAACTCTTCTGCCGCGCCCGCATAATCACCGGCATTGAGTTTTTTCAGCAGCGTAGAACCTTTCAGGGCCCTGGGGCCAAGGTTATAGGCAAAATCAACCAGGGCATCGAACTGATTTTGGTTCACATCGACTTTTAACAGTCCCGCCACCTCCTTTTCATACTGCACGATACCGCTGCCCAACAGGCTGTCGGCCACGTCCTGAGTAATGACCATTCCGGCAGCAACCGGTCGGCCTTCAACTGGCTGTGTCCAGCCATAGCCTATCGTCCAGACTCCCACGGGATCCTGATACGCCGAGAGTTCACAACCTTCAAATTTTTTTAGCAAAGCAAAACCTTCCTGGCTCAGTTTCATTTGTTTATTTCCTCATGATTAATGCCGTAAGCATATGAGCCAGTGAACAGCAATATGTTGTGATTCATCAAGGAATAACCAAAAATGCTCCTGATATAATCACGCCAGTAAAATACCAATGACAGTTAATATCCAGGGAGGAAATAAACATGAGTGAGTATTCTCGATTTAATTATTTTAAAAACAGGGACAAGGCATTCGCTAATTTAATTAGCATTATTGATGGTCTGCTTAGCGATGGTCACCTTGATCAAAAAGAAATACTCTATTTAGATACCTGGTTACTCGACTCCGAAGAAATCAGTGATAACCATTGCGTAAAAGCCATCCGTCGTAGAATTGCGGACATACAGGCCGATGGCGTGATTGAGCCCTCAGAAATCAAGTCGCTTAAAACGGACTTGCTTAAGATTCAGAAGGAGCTCATCGACCTTCCCCACCTCAACCTGGATTCTATTGAATCAGACCGACACCTGCTCGAAGGGCTGTGCAAAGGGATGCTGGCGAACCACCAGCTCAATGATGCCGAGATAAAGTATTTAAGATGGTTTCTCTCCGTCAATGGTGCGCTTAAAAATAACTATCCCGGCAAAGAGCTGTATAGCCTTATAGAAGATATTTTGGCTGACGGGGTTATCACAGAAGATGAACGTGAATTACTCAAGCAGGCCCTTATTTCATTTACGGGATGTGATTTAGCATCTGGTATTGTAGATGGCCTGTCAACACAGCTGCCCATTGATAATATCGATACTTTAGATTTCGCAGGTGCTACCGTTTGTCTTACGGGTGAATTTATTTATGGTAAGCGAAGCTTGTGTGAAGCAGAACTTCGTCTTAAGGGGGCGAATGTCATCAGTAATATCACTCAAAAACTCGACTATCTGATTATTGGGACATTGAGCTCCCGGGACTGGCGATACAAAGCGCACGGCCGAAAGATAGAAAAAGCCGTCTCTTACAGAGATGAAAAAGGAATCCCGCTAAAAATCATTAGCGAAGAGCAATGGAAGAATTTTTCCTGAATGGCGCCTGGCGATGCTCTCACGTAATCAATATTTCAGGGTAAAACGGCGATGAGCGAGCATCTTTTCAGGCTATCAACGACAACGCCGCAACCCTTGCGGCGTGCACTGTTTGCCAGGGTCGGAACAGTGCCAAATCGCAGGCAATAAAAAACCACCCGAAGGTGGTTTACACGACACTGCTTATCATTGATTTTATTCTTTTTATTCCCATGGTACCCGGAGCGGGACTTGAACCCGCATAGCCAAAGGCCGAGGGATTTTAAATCCCTTGTGTCTACCGATTTCACCATCCGGGCTCGGGAAGAAATTGGAGGCGCGTTCCGGAGTCGAACCGGACTAGACGGATTTGCAATCCGCTACATAACCGCTTTGCTAACGCGCCAAAATCTTTTTGCCTTTTCAGGCGGTAACAGAAACTCTATTACCTGAATTTGGAGCGGGAAACGAGACTCGAACTCGCGACCCCGACCTTGGCAAGGTCGTGCTCTACCAACTGAGCTATTCCCGCTTTTTGTACAAGTGACTGTTGGTAGCTATTAAGCTAATCACTTGATTTTATTATCTTCCGGCAAACCTTGCTGCCTTTCGATGCGTTGCATTCTACTTACCTGACGCAATGAGTCAATGAAATTTTCTAACACTACGAATCGTTTGCTGAATTTTGCGCCGGATAGATCACGGTTCGAGCAAATCGCCCCGCGCAGCAGCTAAATATTGGAACATTGACCAGAACGTCAGCACCGCCGCAACGAAGAAAAGCGCGATACCTGTGTACTCAATCCACATATTTGGCCGCCACAGCATGCCGATAAGCGCCAGCATTTGCGCCATCGTTTTGGTTTTGCCTATCCAGGAAACCGCCACGCGGCTGCGTTTGCCGATTTCCGCCATCCATTCACGCAGTGCCGAAATAATAATTTCACGGGCGATCATCGTGGCCGCAGGCAGGGTCACCCACCAGGCATGATAGTGTTCCGCCACCAGCACCAGCGCCACAACCACCATCACCTTATCGGCAACCGGATCGAGGAATGCGCCAAAACGGGTGCTCTGGTTCCAGCGACGCGCCAGAAAACCGTCAAACCAGTCGGTGATGGCTGCCAGCCAAAAAATGAACGCACAAAGGAAAGGTGCCCAATTGAACGGCAGATAAAACGCCAGCACAAAGAACGGGATAAGGATGACACGAAACAGCGTGAGCAGTGTTGGGATATTGAATCGCATAGTGCCAGTTAACTATCTGTCATAAGTGGAAATTGTCTCTATGTTGCTACAGAGCCCTTAATGTTTCAACGAGTAGTAGATCTTTTCTGCCAATGCCTGCGAGATGCCCGGCACTTTTGCGATCTCCTCAATAGAGGCATTGATTAACGGTTGCAATCCGCCCATATACTTCAGCAGCATCTGACGGCGCTTTGGCCCGATGCCTTCAATCGTCTCCAGCGAACTGGTACTTTTCACCTTCGCCCGTTTTTTACGGTGGCCGGAGATCGCGTGATCGTGGGAATCATCGCGGATGTGCTGGATCACATGCAGCGCCGGAGAATCAGGCGGCAAAGAGAACCCTTCACCTTCCGGTTCAAAGAACAATGTTTCCAGCCCGGCTTTGCGGTCACTGCCTTTAGCCACGCCAAGCAATAAAGGATGATGCTTATCCCAGGGCACATCCAGTTCAGCAAACACCGCCTTCGCCTGCCCCAGTTGCCCCTTCCCGCCGTCGATCAGGATCACGTCAGGGATTTTACTTTCTTCTATAGCTTTACCATAGCGACGGCGCAGCACCTGATTCATCGCGGCATAATCATCGCCCGGCGTGATACCGGTAATATTGTAGCGACGGTATTCCGCCCGAAGCGGGCCGTTACTGTCGAAAACGACGCAGGAAGCGACGGTTTGCTCCCCCATCGTATGGCTGATATCAAAACACTCCATCCGTTTCACTTCTGGAAGGTTTAACACTTCGGCCAGCGCTTTCAGGCGCTGATGAATGGTGGACTGCTGAGAAAGTTTTGTCACCAGCGCCGTTGCCGCGTTAGTACGGGCCAGCTTCAGGTAACGCGCCCGGTCGCCGCGAGGTTTGGTCTGGACATTCACTTTACGGCCGGCCAGCTCACTCAACGAGTCCGCCAGCAGCAATTTGTCCGCCAGCGCGAAGTCGAGCAGAATTTCAGACGGCAGCGTGCGCATCTGGCTGCCCTGCAGGTAGAACTGCCCGACAAACGTCTCCACCACTTCACTAAGTTCGGTGCCTGCCGGCACTTTCGGGAAGTAGCTGCGGCTGCCAAGAACTTTGCCCTGGCGAATGAACAAGACGTGCACGCAAGCCATGCCTGCATCAAAGGAGACGCCAATAACGTCCAGATCGTCGCCAGTGTTGGAGACAAACTGTTTTTCGGTAATACGTCGGACCGCCTGAATTTGATCGCGGATCCTCGCGGCCTCTTCAAATTCAAGATTTTTGCTCGCTGCTTCCATGCGGGAAATAAGCTGCGTCAGCACCTGATCGTCTTTCCCCGCTAAAAACAGGCGAACATAGTCCACCTGCCGGGCATAGTCCTCTTCGGTGACCAGACCTGAAACGCAGGGACCAAGGCAACGCCCGATCTGATACTGAAGGCAAGGCCGAGAGCGGTTACGGTAGACGCTGTTTTCACACTGGCGAACCGGAAAGACCTTCTGCAGCAGCGCCAGAGTTTCTCGCACCGCATAGCCATTAGGAAACGGACCAAAGTATTCGCCCTTCGCGTGCTTCGCGCCGCGGTGCATCGCCAGTCGTGGATGGCTGTCGGCGCTCAGGAAGATAAAGGGATAGGATTTATCGTCTCGCAGCAACACGTTGTAACGCGGCTGATAAAGCTTGATGTAGTTGTGCTCGAGCAGCAGAGCCTCGGTTTCCGTGTGGGTCACCGTGACATCAATATGCTGGATCAACGCCACCAGCGCCTCTGTTTTACGGCTGGACAGATTTGTGCGGAAGTAGCTGGAGAGGCGTTTCTTCAGGTCTTTAGCTTTGCCGACATAGATAACTGTGCCGCCGGCATCGTACATGCGGTAGACGCCGGGCTGGCTGGTTACCGTCTTAAGAAAAGCCCGGGAATCAAAAGGTTCACTCACTGCTGATTAACGTCTCCGCATTGAATAACCCATGGCGAATAGCCAGGTGCGTTAGCTCCACGTCACCGCTGATATTCAGTTTACTAAACATGCGGTAGCGGTAGCTGTTCACCGTTTTAGGGCTGAGATTAAGCTGTTCAGAGATCTCATTGACCTTCTGGCCTTTAGTGATCATCAGCATAATCTGTAATTCTCGCTCAGACAAACTGGCAAACGGGGATTCCGCTTCCGGCGCTATCTGGCTTAAGGCCATCTGCTGGGCAATATCTGAAGCGATGTAACGCTGGCCCGCATTGACGGAACGGATGGCATTCACCACGTCCTGAGGCGCCGCCCCCTTGCTTAAATACCCTGCCGCGCCGGCCTGCATCACTTTTGCAGGCAGCGGGTTCTCGGTGTGGATAGTCAACATGATAACTTTGATATCTGAAGAGTAGCGGGCAATTTTGCGGGTGGCTTCAAGGCCACCGATCCCCGGCATATTCATATCCATTAACACGACATCGACCGGGTTACTGCGGCACCATTTGATGGCATCCTCACCGCAGTTCACTTCACCCGAGACTTTGATGCCTTTAATCTCTTCCAGAATGCGTCGTATCCCTGCGCGCACCAGTTCGTGGTCATCAACAAGAAGAACGTTGATCAAAGGGCTATTCTCCAGAAAGGGATAACGCTGCTGATAGCTAATTGGGCATATATTAACGTTTTTCCGGCAACATTAAAATCCAAATTGCGGTCAGCACATTCTGTTAACATTAAAGAAGAATATATCTTTACTTTCGACCTTGTTTCTGCGGCATACATCAAGTTTCAACCCACGACTCGAACGCTATTATTCACTGACTAAAAAACAGCTAATTATCAAAATGCGACAGTCATCAAGAATAAAAACCTTATTCTCTCGCCTTATTTAACGTTAGTTAAACGAGAGTGAAACAATTTGTTTTTAATTCTTCCCAGCGCCCCGAGAATAACCTCCGGCAATATTGTTTATTACCGTAAACAGTCAGACGCATTCTCATTCGTCGAACATGAATAACTCTGATGAATGTTATGGTATACTCCGCCGCCTTATGAATATCACTGTGCATAATGGCAGCGTACTAACTAAGCATTGAGGAAAGTAAATGAGCACTCCAGATTTTTCCACCGCCGAACACACCCGTGAACTGGCACAAGAAGTTACCTGTCTGAAGACGCTGTTAACCCTGATGCTGCAGGCTATGGGCCAGGCTGATGCGGGCCGCGTTATCCTGAAAATGGAAAAGCAGATCGCTCAACTGGAAGACCCAACTCAGGCCGAAGTATTCAGTAATACCGTTAAGCAAATTAAACAGGCTTACCGTCAATAAGCCGAGGGCGGCTGGCTGAATCCGGGTTCACCAGCCGTCAGCGCCACACGCAACACTCGCTCTCCAGGTTCAGATAATCCCCAACGCCGCCGCATAACAGGCTATCTGCGTCTTGTTTGGCGCATTGAATTTCTTCTGCATATTCTTCTGATGGAAGTTCACCGTGTTCTCAGAAATGGACAGGATAATCGCAATTTCTGCCGACGTTTTCCCTTCTCCCGTCCACTGGAGAATCTCTTTTTCACGCCTACTCAGCTTCATGTCGATCATTTCAACCGACGGGTCATCCAGGCGGTTTAACGTCGCCATACTCAGCTCAGCCAGGTAGTCCAGCCGCAGCCCAAGCTCATCTTCCGCAACCATTTCCGTACGGATATTTGAGCGCGAAACGGAAAGAAAACCGGCCGTACGGTTAGGCGCCATGACGCAATGCGTCCGCCCAGTTGCAAGACCGTGATCACGTGCGGCATCCCACAGCTCACGAGCCTCAGCAAACAACGCATCGCTCCAGATTATTTCACCGCGCATGAAATTAGATTGTTTCAATACCGGGTCAATAGCAAAATAGTTTTCTGTGACATACCACTCTAGCCATTTTTGCGGGTAAGAACTTTGCAATGATAATTTAGGCCGCGTGAAAGGCACCGGATGCCGAACACACAGTGAAAAATAATCAAAACCCAGACATTGAGTTTGTTGTTGAACTAAAGTTTGTAATTCGCTGGCTTCAGTAATTGACAGGAAAAGTTCGAGTGCTTCCCGTCGCCAGCTAAAAAAGTCACGTTCCAGCATTATATCTGGCGGCTCTCCTGGCGCTAAAGAGTATTTCATTAATAGAATGTAATAAGCTAACACATTTATTAAAGTAATTAATGTGATTTATTGTCTTTCCGCCACAATTCTTCGGTTTTTACATATGTAAGGAAAAATTTACTGGAGCTATGTATGGTTAAATCTTCGTTTTCTTCTCTCCTTACTACAATGACCCAGGATCTCGAGCTGGAAACGCCCCAGCCATCCGTAAGCGTGGTGGGTCGAGGGGAGCTCAGTTCGCGCTTTCCTGTGACCGAACTCGCCACGGCCAGCCTCGCGACGGCGGGTTTTGCACTGCGTGCACTTCTCTCTCGCCCGGATACACCGCTTTATGTGGATCAACGCCTGGGCTCATATTGGTTTTCAAGTAGCCATTTCCCCGTGAACCGTGCTCCCGCCGCGCTGTGGGATGAATTTGCCGGGGATTATGCCACGCAAGACGGCTGGATCCGCCTGCATACAAATGCGCCACATCATCGCCAGGCGATGGAAAGCGTGCTGGGAGTGAGCAAGGATAAAACAGCTCTCGCCCAGCGCGTTGCCACGTGGGGCAAAATCGAACTCGAAGCCGCGATCGTTGCCGCAGGTGGATGTGCAGCGGCGATGCTAACCCACGACGAATGGCTGAAACATCCGCACGGGAAAACCGTCGCAGCAGAGCCGTTGTTCTGGCAGCAGTTCCACGCCAAAGCGCCCCGCACAACACTGGCACTATCACCTGCACGCCCGTTGGCTGGGCTTCGGGTGCTGGATCTCACCCGTATTATTGCCGGCCCGGTTGCCACCCGATTTTTGGCCGGGCTGGGGGCACAGGTGCTGCGCCTTGATCCACCCGGTTGGGAAGAACCCACGCTTGTCGAGGAAGTCACTCTCGGGAAAAAATGCGCGACGCTCGATCTCAGGTCTGCCGCAGGCCGGGAGAAATTTAAAATCCTGCTTGCGAAAGCGGATGTCCTGGTGCACGGCTACCGCGCGGATGCGCTCGAATCATTAGGGTTTGATACCGAAACCCTGCAGGCTTTATCTCCGGGGCTGGTAGACGTGTCGCTCAACGCCTGGGGATGGCACGGACCATGGCGCAATCGCAGAGGTTTTGACAGCCTGGTCCAGATGTCCAGCGGTATCGCCGAGGCAGGTATGCGCTGGAAAAACGCCGGGCGGCCTTATCCGCTTCCCGTTCAGGCACTGGATCACGCCACGGGTTACCTAATCGCGGCGGCAGTGCTAAAAGGTCTACATGTTCGGCATGTGCAAAATCAAGGCTATAGCGCACGCCTGTCGCTCGCCCGAACAGCCGCTTTATTAATGTCGCATCCGGCTGGCGTTCAGTCGGGGCTTGCCGCTCCCGGCCCGCATGATTTTCAGCCAGGGATGGAGTGGTCAGCTTTTGGGCTTGGAAACCGGTTAAAATTTCCACTGAGGCTGGCAGGCACGCCGGTTATCTGGGCGACGCCACCGATGCCTCTCGGCTCGGCGGACGCCGCCTGGGAGTGAAACCGGTGTAATCTGCGCGGTTTACTGGGTCAGAAACTTCTCGAGGAACTGCCGGGTACGCGGCTGCTGTGGGCTGGCGAAAAGCGCTTTTGCCGGCCCCTGCTCCACAATTTTGCCCTGATCCATGAAGATTGCGCGGTCGGCTACGTCACGGGCGAAACTCATTTCATGGGTCACAATCACCATCGTGCGCTTCTCCTCAGCCAACTGGCGGATAGTATTCAGCACTTCCCCCACCAGTTCCGGGTCGAGCGCCGAGGTTGGTTCATCGAACAAGATAACTTCCGGACGCATAGCCAGCGCACGGGCAATTGCCACCCGCTGCTGCTGCCCGCCCGACAGGCGGCGCGGGTAGCTGTTCTCTTTCCCGCTTAAGCCCACTTTCACCAGCAGTTCGCGCGCCCGGGCAATGGCTTCCGCTTTCGGCTCGCCCTTAACGATGACCGGGCCTTCAATAATATTTTCCAGCACCGTGCGGTGTGGAAAAAGATTGAAGCTCTGGAACACAAACCCCACCTGCTGGCGCAGCGCACGAATTTTCTCTTTTTGCTTTGCCAGCGACTGCCCGGCATCAATCGTGATATCACCCACCTGAATCGTGCCGCTGTCCGGCTCTTCCAGCAGGTTAATACTTCGCAACAGCGTGGTTTTCCCAGAGCCGCTCGGGCCGATAATAGCCACCACTTCACCGGGCTTCACGTCCAGATCAATGCCGTGCAGCACCGTCTGCCCGTGGAATTTTTTCACCAGTTTTTTTACGTCAATGGTGCTCATTTCGGCTCCCTGTCCTGGCGATTAAGCCGGTTTTCGAAATAGTTCTGCAGCGTGGAGAGCACCGTCGCCATCACCCAGTAGACCAGCGACGCGGCGAGATACATGGTGAACACTTCCAGCGTGCGGGAGGTGATCAGCTGCGCCTGACGAAACAGCTCCGGCACCTGAATGGTCGCCGCCAGCGAAGTATCCTTCACCAGGCTGATAAAGCTGTTCCCCAGCGGCGGCAGCGCCACACGGGCCGACTGCGGCAGAATCGCGCGGCGCAGCGTTTGCCACCGCGTCATCCCGATACTGGCCGCCGCTTCCCACTGGCCTTTATCAATAGAGGCAATAGCCGCCCGCAGCGTTTCAGACGCATAGGCCGCGGTGTTTAACGACAGGCCAATCATCGCCGACGGGATCGGGTCCAGCTCAATGCCAAACTGCGGCAACCCGTAATAAATCATAAACAGCTGGGCAATAAGCGGCGTCCCGCGAAAGATGGAGACATAAAAACGCGACAGCAGCGAAAAGGGCCAAAATGCCGACAGACGCATCAGCGCCAGCATAAACCCGAGGATCAGGCCAAAGAACATCCCGCCGATACTCAGCTGGAGCGTGAAAACCGCCCCTTTAAGCAGATACGGTGCTGAATCCAGCACCAGTTGCAAACTTTCTTGCATGGTGATTCCCGATAATTAAAACCTGCTCCGCGTCTTACAGATGCGGGTGGTAGGCAAACAGCGCCGGCGCACCGCCGGTATGAATAAAGGCGATCGGCCCCTGATCCTTGAATCTTTTTTGCGCAACGCCGTCAATCAGCCCGGCCATCGCTTTGCCGGTGTACACCGGGTCAAGCAGGATGCCTTCAAGTCTGGCCAGCAGCTTCACCGCTTCCATGCCCTCTTCATTCGGCGTGCCGTAGCCTGGCGCGAAATAGTCATCCCACAGGATAATTTCACTGGTCGCGCTCACCTCAAGAGACTGCGCCACGGCCTGCTGCAGGGCGAAAACCTTTGGTTTTTGTTGCGCCACGGTTCTGGAAACAGTGATGCCAATCAGCTCCACGTCCGGCATCAACTGCTCAAGGCCGACCGCCAGACCGGCATGCGTCCCCGCGCTGCCGGAGGCAACCACCACGGATGACAGGTTCACAGCGTTCTCGCACTGCTGGGCAATTTCCAGCGCGCTTTCAACATACCCCAGCGCTCCTAACGCATTAGAGCCGCCGACCGGAATAACATAAGGCCGGAATCCCTGCGCTTCCAGGCGCGTAGCCACCGCTTCCAGTTGCTTATCCGGGGCGTTCAGCGCCTCGCACATTTCGACTTCAACATTGAACAGATCAACCAGCAGACGGTTGCCGTTGGTCAGGTAATTTTCGGCCTTTGTCCCGATAGGATTTTCAAGCAGCGCCACGCAATGCAGCCCGAGCTTTGCCGCCACCGCCGCCGTCTGGCGAACGTGGTTAGACTGGATAGCACCGGCAGTGACCAGCGTATCAGCCCCTTCCCGCAGCGCGTCTGCGGCTAAAAACTCAAGCTTGCGCAGCTTGTTGCCGCCCATCGCCATCGGCGTCACATCATCACGTTTAATATAAATTTCACGGCCAAGATAGTCCGAAAAGCGCGGCAAATACTCCAGCGGCGTCGGCGCGCCAATAAATTCCAGACGAGGAAAACGCGTTAGGTGATGCAGTGACATAGGGCCTCCTGAGCCGATATCGATATCCAGTTTCATTATGCACCAGAGAGGCGGTTTCCCTCTCTGGAGTAAGTAAAAATCCGCCTTCATAGAAGGCGGCATTGCTTTGGCGCCCCATAGGGGCGTACTAAGCTCCAACCCGTAGGGTCTTCGCTTCACATTCCAT
>NZ_FXAS01000021.1:0-86838 GCF_900177785.1 Cedecea sp. NFIX57
AAAGCTGGTGACCATCCTGAATGCAATGCTTCGGGATAATAAAGAATGGGTGACGACATAGCGCCACCCTTGACTTTAAACACAGCTGCTCTCCCCAAAAGGGCGAGGGGGGAAACAGGTGCGGGGAACATGGTTTATTCTCTCCCCCTTTGGAAGAGGGTTAGGGTCACTACCGCTTACTTCGCTTTCGTGACTTCCTGGCCGACCAGGCCAATCTTCAGATACCCTGCCTGGTGCAGCGTATCCATCACGTCCATCAGCGTTTCGTAGTCCACCGTTTTGTCCGCGCGGAAGAAAATGGTGGTGTCTTTTTTCCCTTCGGTCGCGGCAATCAGCGCGTTGACCATTGACTCTTTAGTTACCGGATCATTACCGATAAACATCGAATGATCGGCTTTTACCGACAGGTAAACCGGCTTCTCAGGGCGTGGCTGTGGTTCACTGCTGGAGGCCGGAAGGTTAACCTTCACGTCCACCGTTGCCAGCGGCGCCGCCACCATGAAGATGATCAGCAACACCAACATCACGTCGATAAACGGCGTAACGTTGATTTCGTGCATTTCACCATTGTCATCGAGGTTTTCGTTCAGACGCATTGCCATGGGGCATTAACCTACTCGCAGTTGCTGGGTATTACGCACCGGACGCGGCTGAGCGGTACCATCCAGGTCCAGATCGCGGCTTTGCAGCAGCAGAACCTGCGCGGCAACGTCACTGAGGGTCGCTTTGTAGCTGCCGATCATACGCGCGAAAATGTTATAGATGACGACCGCCGGGATGGCGGCAACCAGGCCGATTGCCGTCGCCAGCAACGCTTCGGCGATGCCCGGCGCAACGACCGCCAGGTTAGTGGTCTGGGATTGCGCAATACCAATGAAGCTGTTCATGATGCCCCAAACGGTCCCGAACAGGCCGACGAACGGTGAAATCGCACCGATGGTAGCCAGGAAACCGTTGCCGCGCCCCATGTGACGCCCAACAGCGGCCACGCGGCGCTCAAGGCGGAAGCCGGTACGATCTTTAATGCCTTCGTTATCTTCCACGCCGGCTGAAAGTTCCAGTTCGTTCTGGGCTTCGTTGATTAACAGCGTGCTCAGGCTTTTGCTGTCAAACGCTTCGGCCGCGCTGCTCGCTTCATTCAGGGAGCGCACGTTAGCAAGCTGTTGCTGCTCTCGCTTGAGGCGACGTTTCTGGGTAATCAGCTCCACGCTCTTACTGAAAAAAATTGCCCAGGTGACAACAGAGGCCAGAATCAGGCCAATCATCACGATCTTCACTACGATGTCAGCATGTTGATACATGCCCCAAACGGACAGATCCGTCTGCATCAGATTACTCGTCACGTCTTACGCTCCAGCGAGAAATAAATGTCAAAACTGAGACTAATATATCAAAAAACTATCGAATTGATAGTCGTTCTCATTAGTATTTACAGAGTGCCGGAAATTGTTGAAGCATTCCTTGCGCTTACGCAGGAAAAGCCCCCACCTGGTGAAATGATGACTTTTTTCGCCAACCTGAAAAAACGCCATGATGCCCTTTGCGCATTTTGTGTTAATTTACGTCCAGACATCCAGATGGTTAGACGGGGAAGTTGAAATGGCGGAAAAACACATCGAAACGGCGCTGGTCAACGCCGGGCGCAGCAAGAAGTTTACTCAGGGTTCGGTTAACAGCGTTATTCAGCGCGCCTCTTCTCTCGTCTTTGAAAGCGTTGAGGCCAAAAAGCAGGCCACCGCAAACCGCGCTAAGGGCGAGCTGTTCTATGGCCGCCGCGGCACCCTGACCCATTTCTCGTTGCAGGAAGCGATGTGTGAACTGGAAGGCGGCGCTGGCTGTGCCCTCTTCCCCTGTGGTGCCGCTGCGGTGGCGAATACGATTCTCGCCTTTGTCGAACAGGGCGATCATGTCCTGGTGACCGAAACGGCCTATGAGCCAACGCAGGACTTCTGCACCAAAATTCTCTCAAAGCTCGGGGTCAGCACCAGTTGGTTCGCACCGGAGATTGGTGCAGATATTGCCGACCTCATTCAGCCGAACACCAAAGTCGTTTTTCTGGAATCCCCCGGTTCCATTACGATGGAAGTCCACGATATTCCGGCGATTGTCACGGCAGTAAGGCGCGTTGCTCCTGACGCTATCATCATGATCGACAATACCTGGGCGGCTGGCGTGCTATTTAAAGCGCTGGAGTTCGGCATCGATATCTCCATCCAGGCAGGAACCAAATATTTAATTGGCCATTCGGATGCGATGGTCGGCACCGCGGTATCCAATGCCCGATGTTGGGATCAGCTACGCGAAAACGCCTATCTGATGGGGCAAATGCTGGATGCAGACACCGCATATATGACCAGCCGCGGCATTCGCACGCTGGGTGTGCGCCTGCGTCAGCACCAGGAAAGTAGCTTAAAAGTCGCCGAATGGCTGGCACAGCATCCGCAGGTTGAGCGCGTGAATCATCCGGCACTGCCCGGCAGCAAAGGGCATGAATACTGGGAACGTGACTTTACGGGCAGCAGCGGGCTGTTCTCATTTGTGCTGAAAAAGCGGCTGAGTGATGAAGAGTATGAACAGTACCTCAATCATTTCGAGTATTTCAGCATGGCCTATTCCTGGGGTGGCTATGAATCGCTTATTCTCGCTAATCAGCCTGAAGAGCTGGCGGAGATCCGCCCGGCTGGCGGCGTCGACTTTAGCGGCACCCTGGTTCGCCTTCACATTGGGCTGGAAAACGTGGACGATCTGATTGCCGATCTGGAAGCGGGTTTCCGGCGTATTGCCTAAAAATTCCGTTTATCGGTAACCGTGGACCGCTTTTTTGCCATCATCGGCGTTTTGTTGAGCCTGGGATCAAGGTGTCGCGAAGATTTTAGCAGTACAATGTGTAGAAATTAAGGTGAGCCTAAGTTGCGGGTGCAATACTCAGGGCGAACTCAATAAGCGGTTCCACAGGAATACCTATGGCTGTTATACAAAATATTGTCGAGGCGCTTTGGCATCATGATTTTGCCGCGCTGGCCGACC
This sequence comes from Cedecea sp. NFIX57, assembly GCF_900177785.1. Taxonomy (NCBI): domain Bacteria; kingdom Pseudomonadati; phylum Pseudomonadota; class Gammaproteobacteria; order Enterobacterales; family Enterobacteriaceae; genus Cedecea; species Cedecea sp. NFIX57. The sequence continues at coordinate 3,028 of NZ_FXAS01000021.1, forward strand.
CCCATGTGATTGGCATTGTCTACTGCGTCATGTTTGCGACGCTGTTCCTGGAAAATGGGCTGCTTCCCGCTTCATTTTTGCCGGGTGACAGCCTGTTGCTGCTCGCAGGCGCGCTTATCGCCAAAGGCGTGATGGGCTTTATGCCGACGCTGGTGATTTTAACCATCGCAGCCAGTCTGGGCTGCTGGCTTAGCTATTTACAAGGACGCTGGCTTGGCAATACCCGCACGGTGAAGGGCTGGCTTAAACAGCTGCCAACCCAGTACCACCAGCGCGCCACGCAAATGTTTGACCGCCACGGTTTACTGGCGCTGCTCGCGGGCCGCTTCCTGGCCTTTGTTCGTACTCTGCTGCCTACCATGGCGGGGATTTCCGGCCTCAGCAACCGCCGTTTTCAGTTCTTTAACTGGCTAAGCGGCCTGCTGTGGGTGGGCGTTGTGATTAGCCTGGGCTACGCGCTCAGCATGATCCCCTTTGTTAAGCGTCATGAAGATCAGGTGATGACCTTCCTGATGATTTTGCCGGTTGCCCTGCTGATTGTGGGCCTGGTCGGCACGGTGTTTGTGGTGCTGAAAAAAAAGGTTAGCGCCGCGTAATCCCGCTTAATAAAGAAAGAGCGGATAAGCCCGACTTATGCGCTCTCCGTTATTGCCTCATTAAATGACCCGCATCCGCGCCATATCTTCCCCCGGCGTCACGCCAAAATAGCGTTTAAACTCCCGGCTAAACTGAGACGCGCTCTCGTAGCCCACGCGGATAGCCGCCGCGCTTGCCTTCATACCGTCATGCAGCATTAACATTCTTGCCTTATGCAGGCGGTAAGTTTTCAGGTATTGCAGCGGCGACGTGCTGGTCACCGACTTAAAATTATGATGGAAAGCCGAAACGCTCATGTTGGCCTCGGCTGCCAGCTGGTCCACCGACAAGTTTTCGGTGTACTGGTTTTCAATCCGACGCAGCACCCGGCTGATCAGGCTAAAATGCGTCTGACGACTTACCAGCGCCAGTAGCGCCCCGCCGCTTGGGCCCGTCAATACGTGATAAAGGATTTCGCGGATAATCTGCTTGCCCAGAACCCGGGCATCAAGAGGCCTCTCTAATACGTCCAGCAACCGCTCTGCAGCGCAAAGAATTTCTTCTGACAGTTCGGCAGAATTGATCCCATCAGTACAGGACTGCGGACGGAAGAGATCGTCTTCGCCAATATCCATCAGCAAATCCTGCAGTTGCTGGATATCCACTTTCACACGCATCCCGGCGAGCGGTACGTCGGCGGTCGCAAACGTTTCGCACTCAAACGGCAAGGGCACCGTCAGCAGCAGGTATTCATTGGCGTCATAGCGGAACACGCGGTCATTGAGGTAACCCGTTTTATGACCCGAAAAGAGAAAAACAATGCCCGGCTCGTACATGACCGGGGTACGCGCCAGCGGTTTGGTGCCGTACATCAGCCGTACGCCATCAAAAAATACATCACTCTTTTCTTTTAAAATCAGCTGATTGATTTTATCCGTCAGCTGCTGACAGATAGCCTGGCGGTTCATTCCTTACATCTCCACGGCGCTTTTTATCCGGCTTACAGTGTGCGATGGATTCTGCTATTTCTCCAGTCGTTTGGAGAAACAGGCAAGATAAAGGCAGGAATATGCATTGAGAGAGACAGGGTGGCGGACCACAATAAGCGCCATCAGATTTAGCAATGTGACTCATCTAACGAACGGGAAACCCATCATGAATAACTTCAATCTTCATACCCCAACCCGCATCCTGTTTGGTAAAGGCTCCCTGGCAGAACTGCGTGACCAGATCCCTGCGGACGCTCGTGTACTGATTACCTACGGCGGCGGCAGCGTGATTAAAACTGGCGTACTGGACCAGGTGAAAGACGCACTGAAAGGCCTCGACGTGCTGGAGTTTGGCGGGATCGAACCTAACCCGTCTTACGAAACGCTGATGAAAGCCGTAGAGATTGCGCGTAAAGAAAACGTGACTTTCCTGCTGGCAGTCGGCGGTGGCTCCGTACTCGACGGCACGAAATTCATCGCCGCGGCGGCGCACTATCCACAGGATATCGATCCGTGGAACATTCTGCTGACCCGCGGTAACGACGTGAAAAGCGCGATCCCAATGGGTTCCGTGCTGACGCTGCCTGCAACCGGCTCAGAGTCTAACAAAGGCGCGGTAGTTTCCCGCCGCTCTACCGGCGACAAACAGGCGTTCATGTCTGACTTCGTGCAGCCTGTCTTTGCGGTTCTGGATCCGGTTTACACCTACACCCTGCCACCTAAACAGGTTGCTAACGGCGTGGTGGATGCCTTTGTGCACACCATCGAGCAGTACCTGACTTACCCGGTTAACGCCAAAGTTCAGGATCGTTTTGCTGAAGGCATTCTGCTGACGCTGATTGAAGACGGCCCGAAAGCGCTGAAAGATCCGGAAAACTATGACGTGCGTGCGAACGTGATGTGGGCTGCAACGATGGCGCTGAATGGCCTGATCGGGGCTGGCGTGCCGCAGGACTGGGCGACCCATATGCTGGGCCACGAACTGACCGCAATGCACGGTCTGGACCACGCTCAAACGCTGGCGGTGGTTCTGCCTTCTCTGATGAATGAAAAGCGTAACGAGAAGCACGCCAAACTGCTGCAATACGCAGAACGCGTCTGGAACATCACCTCCGGCAGCGAAGAAGAGCGTATTGATGCGGCTATCGAAGCGACCCGCAATTTCTTCGAGAAAATGGGCACCGCGACCCGCCTGTCCGCCTACGGTCTGGACGGCAGCTCCATCCCTGCTCTGCTGGTGAAACTGGAAGAAAAAGGCATGACTAAGCTGGGCGAACATCAGGACATTACGCTGGACGTTAGCCGCCGCATTTACGAAGCCGCTCGCTAAGAGAATCCAGGTTAGCGCTTTGACTGCCTGAGTTTCGACTAGACTTAATACAAAACTTACACCGGGCTTGCCCGGTGTTTTTCGCACTATTAAGGAGGTACGCATGACTCATCCAACCTTAATCAAGCTCCAGGATGGCAACGTAATGCCACAGCTTGGGCTCGGTGTCTGGCAGGCCAGCAACGACCAGGTCAGGACAGCTATCGAGAAAGCCCTGGAAGTGGGATACCGCTCCATTGATACCGCCGCCGCCTACAAAAACGAGGACGGCGTAGGTGCCGCGCTGAAAAGCGCAGGCGTTGCGCGGGATGACCTGTTTATTACCACCAAGCTCTGGAACAGCGACCAGCAGCGTCCTCGCCAGGCACTGGAAGATAGCCTTAAGAAGCTGCAGCTCGATTATGTCGACCTTTATCTGCTGCACTGGCCGGTGCCGAGTAAAGATCACTATCTCGAAGCCTGGAAAGGGCTGATTGAGCTGCAAACAGAGGGGCTGGTGAAGAGTATCGGGGTGTGTAACTTCAATCTTAATCATCTCCAGCGGCTGATCGACGAAACCGGCGTTAGCCCGGTGATCAACCAGATTGAGCTGCACCCTCTGTTACAACAGCGTCAGCTTCACGCCTGGAACGCGACCCATAAAATCCAGACGGAGTCCTGGAGCCCGCTGGCACAGGGGGGTGAAGGTGTATTTGATCAGAAAATCATTCGTGATTTAGCGGACAAATACGGCAAAACCCCAGCCCAGGTAGTGATTCGCTGGCACCTCGATAGCGGACTGGTGGTTATCCCTAAGTCGGTCACACCTGCCCGTATTGCTGAAAACTTTGACGTGTTCGACTTCCGCCTGGACAAAGAAGAGCTGGCTGAAATTGCGAAGCTCGACAGCGGCAAACGCCTTGGGCCAGACCCGGACGTGTTTGTCGGCTAAATCCGGCTTCTCTTTTCTCTCCCAAACCACCCTCGCCTTAACCCGCCGGGTGGTTTTTATTTCCTGCCCCCCCTGCCCCAGCGCTTTCTACGTGTAACACATCCGTTTGATCGTCGCGTGAATTTTCATGGCGTTCATTATTTGTTCTTTTAGCCGTAATCAAAAAGTCACACAACACCACGATAAATAGGGCCAGCTTCGCTAACTCATTTGGAATGGTTATGAACAGATCCCTTGCCGTAGTTACCAACTCTGACCTGGAGTCGCTGCCGCAGTTTGCGCCTGCGCCAGGGCGTAAAGTCCTGAGCGTTAAGAGCCTGAGTAAAGCCTATAACGCGCACCAGACCGTGCTGCATGACATTAACTTCGACCTGCATGCCGGTGAACTGGTTGGCGTGATTGGCCGTTCAGGCGCGGGGAAATCCACGCTGCTGCATATTCTGAACGGTACGCATTCTGCCACGTCGGGCGAGATCCTCAGCTTTCCGGAAGTCGGGATGCCGCACGATGTGTCTAAACTCAGCGGTCGCGCCCTGAACCAGTGGCGCACCGAATGCGGCATGATCTTCCAGGACTTCTGCCTGGTACCAAGACTGGACGTGCTGACTAACGTCCTGCTGGGCCGCCTGAGCCAGACCTCCACGCTGAAATCCTTGTTTAAAGTATTCCCTGAGGCAGACCGCGCCCGTGCGATTTCGCTTCTGGAGTGGATGAACATGCTGCCCCACGCTCTGCAGCGCGCCGAGAACCTTTCCGGCGGCCAGATGCAGCGCGTCGCCATTTGCCGCGCGCTGATGCAAAACCCAAGCATTTTGCTGGCCGATGAGCCGGTAGCTTCACTCGACCCGAAAAATACCCAACGCATCATGAAAGTGCTGCGTGAAGTGTGTGAGCAAGGCATCAGCGTGATGGTGAACCTGCATTCCATCGAACTGGTGAAAGAGTACTGCACCCGCGTTATCGGGGTTGCAAAAGGCAATATCGTGTTTGACGGTCATCCGTCGATGTTAACGGACGACGTGCTGCATCTCTTGTACGGCGATGAAATCAATCAAGTGCATTAATTCTCTCTCCAATTGATACAACACAGGCAATGATAATGAAAAAGCAACTGACTGGCGCATTACGTTTATCCGCAGTGATTACTGGCCTTGTGATTGCAGGCCACGCTATGGCTGCTGACCAGCCGCGCGAACTGAACCTCGGGATCCTCGGCGGACAGAATGCGACCCAGCAAATTGGTGATAACCAGTGTGTGAAGCAGTTCATGGATAAAGAACTGAATGTCGACACTAAACTGCGTAACTCTTCTGACTACTCTGGCGTTATTCAGGGCCTGATCGGCGGTAAAGTCGACCTGGTGCTGAGCATGTCTCCTTCTTCCTACGCTTCGGTGTACATGAACGATCCGAAAGCGGTAGATATCGTTGGCATCGCGGTTGACGATAAAGATCAGTCCCGCGGCTACCACTCCGTGGTGATCGTGAAAGCAGACAGCCCGTACAAAACCATCGAAGATCTGAAAGGCAAATCCTTCGGCTTCGCGGATCCGGACTCCACCTCTGGCTACCTGATCCCGAACCACGAGTTCAAGCAGAAACTCGGCGGCACCGCGGACAACAAATACAACAACTTCTTCTCCAGCGTCACCTTCTCCGGCGGCCACGAACAGGACATCCTGGGCGTGCTGAACGGCCAGTTTGCCGGCGCGGTGACCTGGGCTTCCATGGTTGGCGACTATAACGACGGCTACACCGCCGGGGCGTTTAACCGCCTGATCCGTATGGATCACCCTGACCTGATGAAGCAGATCCGCATCATCTGGACTTCGCCACTGATCCCGAACGGCCCGATCCTGGTCAGCAACAAGCTGCCAGCGGACTTCAAGGCCAAAGTGGTGGATGCGGTGAAAAAACTGGATAAAGAAGATCACGGCTGCTTCGTGAAGGCGATGGGCGGCACCCAGCACATCGGCCCGGCGTCAGTGGCTGACTTCCAGCAGATCATCGACATGAAGCGTGAGCTGGTTAGCGCTCGCTAATTGATGCCCACCGCATAAAAATCGCACCCCGGCGACCTGCCAGGGTGCTTTTTTATCAGGGCGGGGCAACCCGTCACCGGAAACAAACCGGATAATAAGTGATGATGTTGAATACGGAATTTGAGCGTTACTATCACCAGGTCAGAATGCGCCAGAAGCGCGACACCCTGATCTGGTCCCTGCTGCTGGTAGGCCTGTATCTTACCGCCGGTCATGTCGCTGAGTTCAGCCTGACCACCATCTGGCAATCGCTGCCCAATTTCTTCGATTACATGTTCGAAACCCTGCCGACGCTGCACCTCCCGGTTCTGCTGGCCGACGTTCACACCAAAGGCTCGCTGGCCTATTGGGGATACCGCCTGCCTATTCAGCTGCCGCTGATTTGGGAGACGCTGCAGCTGGCGCTGGCGTCGACGCTGATTTCGACCTGTATTGCTGCCGTGCTGGCATTTTTGGCCGCCGGTAATACCTGGACGCCGCCCGCCGTGCGCTTCGGCGTTCGGGCATCGGTCGCCTTCCTGAGAACCATGCCGGAACTGGCGTGGGCGGTCATGTTTGTGATGGCCTTTGGCATCGGCGCTATTCCGGGGTTTCTGGCGCTGGCCCTGCACACCATTGGCAGCCTGACCAAGCTGTTTTATGAAGCCATCGAAAGCGCCTCCGACAAACCTGTACGTGGCCTGGTGGCCTGCGGTGCTACGCCACTTCAGCGCGTGCGCTTCGCCCTGTGGCCGCAGGTGAAGCCAATCTTCCTGTCCTACAGCTTTATGCGCTTTGAGATTAACTTCCGCTCCTCCACCATTCTTGGCCTCGTTGGCGCGGGGGGGATCGGCCAGGAGCTGATGACCAACATTAAACTCGATCGCTACGATCAGGTCAGCATCACGCTGCTGCTGATTATCGTGGTGGTTTCCATCCTCGATGTCCTGTCCGGCAGGCTGCGCCGCTGGGTTCTGGAGGGGAAAAAATGAGCATTTCACAGGCAACACCGGATCTCGCTAAAAGCCGCGAGCAGCACCGTGAACTTTACCGGATGCAGGGGCGCTATCTGCGCCACATCGGGCTGCTGGCCGCCGCTATCCTCGGCTACTACGTCTGGTTTTTCTTCACTTTCGGCATCGACTCCGGCCAAATCCTGACCGGCATCGCTCAGCTCGGGCGCTACTTCCTGCGCATGTTTGTCTGGCATGACTTTGTTAACTGGCCATTCGCCTATTACTTCTCGCAAATCGCCATTACGCTCGCCATTGTTTTTGCCGGGACGCTAACAGCCACAGTGCTGGCGCTGCTGCTGTCGTTCTTTGCCGCACGCAATATCATGCAGGGCCCGGTGGCCAGAGTCATTGCGCTGCTGGTGCGTCGCCTGTTCGACCTGCTGCGTGGCGTGGATATGGCGATTTGGGGGCTAATATTTGTGCGTGCCGTGGGGCTTGGGCCTCTGGCAGGCGTACTGGCAATTATCATGCAGGATACGGGTTTACTGGGCAGGCTATATGCCGAGGGGCACGAAGCGGTAGAGCGCTCTCCGAGCCGGGGATTAACCGCCGTGGGAGCTGCGGGTATTCAGAAGCACCGCTTCGGGATCTTCACCCAGTCGTTCCCGGCATTTCTCTCCCTCAGCCTGTATCAGATTGAATCCAACACCCGTTCAGCGGCGGTGCTGGGCTTTGTCGGCGCGGGCGGTGTCGGCCTGGTTTACGCCGAGAACATGCGGCTGTGGAACTGGGACGTGGTGATGTTTATCACCCTGATTCTGGTCTGCGTGGTGATGGCGATGGATGCTATTTCGGCCTGGCTGCGCCGCCGCTATATCACCGGGAAGCCGGTGCCGCTGTATTCTCCGCAATAACATCTAAACGGGGCACGGTTTTCGCCATGCCCCGGTTTCGCTATAAAGACCAGTTCAGCGTTTGCCAGCCGTAACGTGCGCCTTGCGCGGCAAGTTTCTGGCAAGGATTTACCATCAGCACTTTATCGGCCTCAAGGCACAGCGGTAAATCGTTAATAGAGTCGGTATAAAACGTCAGTTCTCCGCTGTATTCCGGGTTCACCGCCAGCCACTCCTTCAGACGGGTAATTTTGCCAGCCTGATAGCTCGGCACGCCGCTTATCACGCTGGTGTAGGCATTATTGCCGGTCACCAGGTCGATACCGATGGCGTGTTCAATGCCCAGCCGCGGCGCAATGGCCTTTACCAGCAGGCTGACCGACGCAGAGATGATCATCATCTGCTGACCCTGGGCGTACAGTTGCTCAATCAGGCGCTTGGCTTCCGGGTAAACCAGCGGCAGAACATCGGTTTCTACACAGCGGGCCACCAGCGTATCGACATCGGCAATTGTCATACCGGTCAGCGGGGCCAGCGTGACACCAACGTATTCGTGAATGTTCATTTCGCCGCGCTGGTAGTCGAGCATCAGCTTGTGCTCTTTGGCCAGATAATCAGGATCTTTTATCAGCCCTTCGCGGGAAAGGAAGCGGCTCCAGAGGGTGCTGCAATCGGCGTCAATCAGGGTATGGTCGAGGTCAAAAACGTACAGCGGGTTAGACATGTTCATTTCTCATTTCAGCAAAGAGGCCGCCGGGCAGCTTAGCACCAGACCCGACGGACAGGGATTCCCACTTCTCTTTGTCGCAGAAAAAAATGACAGCGGCATGAAAGCACGCCGTTACTTCACATGCGGCTTCCTCTTTCCTGCCGCTGCCTGGCGGCGCTGGTGCGCAAGCGGGGTGTGCTTCGTCAGCGCCGGCCGGGCGTGACGAGCATTCCTGCGGGCTTCTCGCATTTCCTCCAGGGTTGGGGCAGGCACCAGGCATTCACGTCTGCCGCCAATCAGATGCTTTTTACCCATCGCCTCCAGCGCCTCGCGAATCAGCGCCCAGTTAGCCGGGTCGTGATAGCGCAACAGGGCTTTATGGAGGCGGCGCTGGCGGTCGCCGCGAGGCACGACGATATCCTCGCTTTTGTAGCTCACCTTGCTCAGCGGATTTTTACCCGTGTAATACATGGTGGTGGAGTTAGCCAGCGGCGATGGATAGAAGTTCTGAACCTGATCGAGGCGGAACCGGTGCTGCTTCAGCCACAGCGCGAGATTCACCATGTCCTCATCACGCGTCCCCGGGTGCGCGGAGATAAAGTATGGGATCAGATACTGCTCTTTGCCAGCCTGCTTCGAATAGGTATCGAATAGCTCTTTAAAGCGATGATAGCTGCCCATCCCCGGCTTCATCATCTTCGATAGCGGCCCTTCTTCGGTATGTTCTGGGGCAATTTTCAGGTAACCGCCTACGTGATGAGTAGCCAGCTCTTTGATATAGCGCGGGTCGGCTACCGCCAGATCGTAGCGTACGCCGGAAGCGATTAAGATCTTTTTCACCCCCTTAAGATCGCGGGCGCGGCGGTAGAGATCGATGGTCGGCTGATGGTTGGTGTCCATATGCTGGCAAATTTCCGGATAAACGCACGACAGGCGACGGCAGGTTTGCTCCGCGCGCGGCGACTTGCAGCGCAGCATATACATATTGGCGGTTGGGCCACCGAGATCGGACACCACGCCGGTAAAGCCCGGCACGCTGTCGCGCATGGCTTCGATTTCACTGATGATGGAATCTTCGGATCGGCTCTGGATAATGCGACCTTCGTGCTCGGTGATGGAGCAGAAAGAGCAGCCTCCGAAGCAGCCACGCATAATGTTCACCGAGAAGCGGATCATCTCATAGGCCGGAATGCGAGCCTTGCCGTAGGAAGGATGAGGCACACGCTGGTAAGGAAGCGCGAACACGCTGTCCATCTCTTCGGTCGAAAGTGGAATAGCCGGTGGGTTGATCCAGATATAGCGATCGCCGTGCTTTTGCATTAGCGCCCGGGCGCAGCCAGGGTTGGTTTCATGATGCAGGATCCGCGAAGCGTGGGCATACATCACCTTATCGGCCTTCACCTTCTCAAAGGACGGCAGCAGAACATAGGTCTTTTCCCACGGCTTTGGTCGCGGCGGCTGCACGGTTACAGCTTTGGCTTCATCCGCCTTCTTGTCCTTCGGTTTATTGCCGTCAGCACAAGGCAGATCGTCCCCGTAAGGGTGCGGAATGGGGTCGATTTTTCCTGGCGTATCAAGGCGGGTAGAATCGACGCCTGCCCAGCCGGGCATCGCTTCTTTGCGCATGATGGCGGTATTACGCACGTCGCAAATGTCAGCGATCCCTTCGCCGTTGGCCAGACGATGTGCCACTTCCACCAGCGGCCGTTCACCGTTGCCGAAGATCAGCATATCGGCTTTGGCATCCACCAAAATCGAGCGGCGCACTGTATCAGACCAGTAGTCATAGTGCGCGGTACGGCGCAGGCTCGCTTCGATGCCGCCCAGGATCACCGGCACATCACGCCACGCTTCTTTACAGCGCTGGGTGTAGACCAAAGAAGCGCGATCGGGACGCTTGCCTGCCACGTTATCCGGCGTGTAGGCATCGTCATGCCGCAGCTTACGATCTGCCGTGTAGCGGTTGATCATCGAATCCATGTTCCCGGCGGTCACGCCAAAGAACAGATTCGGCTTGCCGAGACTCATAAAGTCTTGCTTAGAAGACCAGTCCGGTTGGGAAATAATCCCTACGCGGAAGCCCTGAGCCTCTAACATACGGCCACAAATAGCCATCCCGAAGCTGGGGTGATCCACATAGGCGTCGCCGGTGACCAGAATGATGTCGCAGCTGTCCCAGCCGAGTTCGTCCATCTCCGCGCGAGACATGGGTAAAAACGGTGCCGGACCAAAACAAGCAGCCCAATATTGAGGCCATGAAAAGAGTTCGCGATCCGGCTGGATCAGGCTTTTGACGCTCATAGGATTTCCGAAGAGGTGATGTAGAAATGAACAAAAGGGCGGCGATTATACGCCTATTAGGACTATTTTTTGAAGGGTTATTCTGGGTTTTCTGCCCCTCACCCCGGCCCTCTCCCCAAAAGGGCGAGGGAGAAAAACTCAGAGCAAAGTACCATGCTGTCCCCTCTCCCTTCCAGAGAGAGGGTTAGGGAGAGGGAGAGGGTAAAACTACGGCGCGGGCTGAACCAATAGCTGACCGATGGAGCCGCGATCGGCAAGCTCCAGCGTCTGGCTGGAATAGAGGAACGGGAAATGCTCCCAGGATGGCTGCCCAAAGTAGACCAGCAGCTCAACCTGCCCGTCAATCCACACGGTATCCTTCCAGCCGCGATCTTCCCCGAACGGAGAAGCCCCGTTCACGTTGCGCACCAGGAAACTGACGCCCTCAATGTGGAAAGACTGCGGCGTATCGGCGCGTACCGTCCAGCGTTCCCAGGTGCCCTGCTGAGTCTGAATATCTATCCGCTTCATATCCCACAGCTGGCCGTTAATGCCCGGATCGTCACCGAGGGTGATTTCACGGCTGCGCGTTGGGTTACCGCCAATAATCTCTTCCGGCAGAAGGCGCATTGGCAGCGTGTCGGTCACCAGAGGCAGCAGGCCGGTAGGACGCAGCGTTAACACCAGCGTGGAAATCAAAATGCTCGACGGCTCAAAGAAACCACGAATGCGATCCATGATTCCCGCAGCTTCACCGGCGGTAATCGAGACCTCTTTGCCTTCGGTCATGTCGATAAGAATTTCTCGCCGCTCTCCCGGCGCCAGCGACAGCTGCTTGACCGAAACGGGTGCCGGCAGGAACCCCTGATCGCTGGAAATCACTGCGATGGAGCGACCATCACTCATTTGCAGCTGATAGCGGCGCGAGTTTGAGGCGTTCAATAAACGCAGGCGCACCCAACCACGGGACACTTCCACATACGGGCTTTGCACCCCGTTCACCAACAGCGTATCGCCAACAAAACCGCCGCTGCCCGGCTCCTGATACTCCGGCGCACCGAAGTTATCGAGCCGCTTGTCCTGGATGATGATCGGGAAGTCGTCCACGCCGTAATGGTTAGGGATTGGCAGAGATTTGCTGACTTCATCCTCAATTAACCACATCCCCGCGAGGCCGTTGTAAACCTGTCTTGCGGTGCGATTCGGCGTGTTGGCGTGATACCACAGCGTGGCGGCTCGCTGGCGAATAGGTAAAACGGGCGCCCAGTCTACGTTTGGCGACATCATACGTGCGGCCCCGCCAATCAGCGGACCCGGCACCTGCAGGCCAGCAATCGTCATCGCAACATTTTCCTGCAGACGGTTGCTGTAAATCATCTTCACGTCATCCCCGCTCCAGACGCGAATGGTTGGCCCCATATAGCGCCCGTTAAAACCCCAAACGGGTGCCTTCGCGCCGCCAGTAAATGACCAGTGAGCGCGCTGCAGCGTCAGGAATAAGGGCTGGCCGCGACGAGATTCAAGCAGAGGGGGGACAGGTAAAGGCTGCTGCTGCCCTGCCGCGTTTGCCCTCAGCGGCACCGAGCCGGCACAAAGCGCAACTCCGGATGCCTGAATAAACTGACGCCGACTGAGTGACATAATTGCTCCATGTAAAACTGAATAACGAAAGGCGATACAAACCGTACCGCCAAAGGCGGCATTTAACTCGCCTGATTCTTTTCAACTTTGCCGGCTGCTTCACGCGCGGCAACTTCTTGATTGAGTTCGTCGATTTTGGCCATCATCAGTTCACGACAGTCAGTGGCCAGCTTACGGACCTGATCTTTCCCATAAGCGCTGGTATCAATTGGCGGCAGCATTTCGACGATGACCAAACCGTTGTTCCAACGATTTAGCTTAATTTTATTACTGGTATTGGAAACGCACACCGGAATAATCGGCACGCCCGCCGCAATCGCGGCATGAAACGCCCCGGTTTTAAACGGCAGCAGGCCGCGGCCACGGCTGCGGGTCCCTTCCGGGAACATCCAGATAGAAACATTACGCTTGCGAATCTGATCTACAACCTGAGAGATTGTACCGTGGGCTTTTGCCCGGTTATCCCTGTCGATCAACAGGTTGCCCGTCAGCCAGTAAAGCTGGCCAAAAAATGGGATCCACACCAGGCTTTTTTTCCCAACCGTCACCGTCGGCGGCTGCACGATGCTCGAGGCCGTCACCATATCGTAGTTGTTCTGATGGTTACCGATGTAAATCGCGGTGGGGTGGTTTTCTGCCCCGGCAGGTAAGCGGGTTTCAACTTTAAGACCGAATACTGGCGCCAGACGCCCGAAAAGGTGCCCAAAAGTTGCCACATGGCGCGGATTGCGCGGGCTAAACAGACAATAAATTGAACCAAAGATGCATACCAGGATGCAGTAAATAACGACAATAATAAAACGTACAATCGCTAGCATAACTACCTCATGAGCCGAAGCCGTTGATAAGTATATCGGCTTTAGCGTAAAACACACCGGACGGCGGCAACGTTGCCACCGTACCCCGGATTATTCTTCGCTGTCTCCAGCTCCAGCCCGCACAGGGGAATCGACGTCTACACGGTCGATACGCTGCAGACCACGCATCAACGTCCCGCGACGGCCTCGCTCACCGGTTATTTTCTGCAACTCTTCAGGGCGAAGCTTAATTTTACGCTTCCCGACATGCAGCGTCAGCGTGCTTTGCGGCGGCAGGATAAACAGATGTGCCAGCTTATCTTCACCCTTCGCCGCTTCGGCTGCCGGGATAGAGATAATTTTGTTGCCCTTCCCTTTCGACAATTCCGGCAAATCACTCACCGGGAACATCAGCATGCGCCCGGCAGCGGTGATAGCCAGCAGCATGTCGTCTGCACTGTGAATTTCCAGCGGAGGGAGTACACGGGCGTTATCAGGAAGGGAAATCAACGTTTTACCTGCGCGGTTGCGTGATACAACGTCGTTAAAGGTACAGACGAAGCCATAGCCCGCATCAGACGCCATCAGCAGCTTCTGATCGTCTGCGGCCATCAGCACATAGTCCACCGTCGCACCTGGCGGTGGCGTCAGCTTACCGGTCAGAGGCTCACCCTGACCTCGCGCTGACGGCAGCGTGATCGGATCCAGCGCGTAGCTTCGCCCGGTGGAGTCAATGAACGCCACGGGTTGATTACTTTTGCCTTTGGCAGAGCCAAGATAGCTGTCACCGGCTTTGTAGCTCAGGCCCGGCGCGTCAATATCGTGGCCTTTGGCGCTGCGCACCCAGCCCATTTGCGACAGCACAATAGTCACCGGTTCAGACGGCACCATGTCATGCTCGCTCATCGCCTTCGCTTCACCGCGCTCGTGCAGTGGAGAGCGGCGGTCATCACCGTAGGTATCGGCATCCGACTGCAGTTCTTTCTTCAACAGCGTGTTCATTTTACGCTCGGAAGCGAGAATACCCTGCAGCTGATCGCGTTCTTTTTCCAACTCGTTCTGCTCGCCGCGGATCTTCATCTCTTCCAGTTTGGCGAGGTGGCGCAGCTTCAGCTCAAGGATCGCTTCGGCCTGCGTTTCGCTGATATCAAAGCGCGACATCAGCACCGGCTTCGGCTCATCCTCGGTACGAATGATATGGATCACTTCGTCGATATTGAGGAACGCCACCAGCAAGCCTTCGAGGATATGCAGGCGTTTAAGGACTTTTTCCAGACGGTAGTTCAGGCGGCGGCGCACCGTGTCACGACGGTAGACCAGCCATTCGCTGAGGATCTCCAGCAGGTTTTTCACCGCCGGGCGGCCGTCCAGGCCAATCATATTCAGGTTAACGCGGTAGCTTTTTTCCAGATCGGTGGTCGCGAACAGATGGTTCATGACCTGCTCAACGTCTACACGATTAGAACGAGGCACAATCACCAGTCGGGTCGGGTTTTCATGATCCGACTCATCGCGCAGGTCTTCAACCATTGGCAGCTTTTTCGCCCGCATCTGGCTGGCAATCTGTTCCAGCACGCGAGCGCCCGACACCTGGTGTGGCAGCGCGGTAATCACCACGTCACCGTCTTCTTTGCGCCATACCGCACGCATGCGAACTGAACCGCGCCCGTTCTGGTAGATTTTGCGAATATCTTCACGCGGCGTAATGATTTCCGCTTCGGTCGGATAATCCGGACCGTGGACAATATCCAGCAGGCTGTCCAGCGTCGTTTTTGGCTGGTCAATCAACGTTATGGCGGCCTGGGCAACCTCACGCAAGTTATGTGGAGGAATGTCCGTTGCCATCCCTACCGCAATGCCGGTTGTGCCGTTAAGCAGAATGTTAGGTAAACGCGCAGGCAGCATTTTTGGCTCCTGCAGCGTTCCGTCAAAGTTCGGGATGTAATCTACCGTTCCCTGTCCAAGTTCGCTGAGCAGCAGCTCCGCGTACTTCGACAGGCGAGATTCGGTATAACGCATTGCAGCGAAGGACTTGGGATCATCCGGCGCGCCCCAGTTCCCCTGCCCGTCAACCAAGGGGTAGCGGTAAGAGAACGGCTGCGCCATCAGCACCATCGCTTCATAACAGGCGCTGTCGCCGTGCGGATGGTATTTACCCAGCACATCACCCACGGTACGGGCAGACTTTTTGAATTTTGCGCTGGCGTTTAGCCCCAGCTCAGACATCGCATATACGATTCGACGCTGAACCGGCTTGAGCCCGTCGCCAATAAACGGCAGGGCGCGGTCCATGATGACGTACATGGAATAGTTGAGATACGCATTTTCCGTGAATTCGTGCAGCGCAAGACGCTCAGCACCATCATGAGTCAAATCACTCATTGCTCATTCATCCTCAAACTGACGAACCGATTGTGGCCACAATCGGCGTAATTGCCGCCGATAGTACCTTATCTGGCCTGTTGAGTCATAGCGATGAATAGCTTTATACGAAGCGGCAGCCCAGAAGGGCAAGCCGCATTTCAAGCGTTACTTCAGTTTGTTAATTTGCTTTACGTCGATTTCAATCGAATTCCAGTCTTTATCCACTTTACCCTGAATTTCCACTGTATCCTGTGGGGTGACCACTTGGCCGTTCCAACGCTTATGATCAATATCTACGTTGATGCTGTCGGTTGCATCGCGGAAAATGTAATCATCGCCACCAATGCGCTGTTCTATTTTGCCGGTCAGCGTCACCCAAGTGTCATCAGATAACGTTTTGGCCTGTTTTACCGTGGTTTTACTCCCCGTTGGGCCCACAAAGCCGCCCTGCTGTACAGGCTGAGTTTGTACCGAGGCATTAGGGTCAACAAACCCACCGGTCTGAGCAGCAAAGAGAGGGGCTGAAGTTAAAGCAATAATGGCAAACAAAGCTGCTGTCTTTTTCATAATGTAATTCTCCTTTCGTTTCTTAGCCCCCATTAAATCGCTCAAATCTTAGCGGGATCTTAATCCCCAGAGTGGAAACTATTTTTTATTGTGTATTTGCGGCCTTTACCGAAGGAGTAGGCTTTTCTGCTGTACACATAAGGGATTCGGGTATTTACTGCACGCCATAACGGCAGCCACAAGGAGTGCGCCATGCGCCTGTTACTTATTGAGGATGACCCACTGATTGGTGACGGCATTAAAGCCGGATTAATCAAAATGGGGTTTGCGGTTGACTGGTTTAACGATGGGCTTCAGGGGCAAGCCGCACTTGGCCTCGCCCCCTACGATGCCGTAGTGCTGGATCTCAGCCTGCCCGGTATGGATGGTCTGGATATCCTCCGTGCCTGGCGAAAAGAAGGCCACAACGAACCGGTGCTGATTTTAACGGCCAGGGACTCGCTGGACGAGCGGATAGAAGGATTACAGCTGGGGGCGGACGACTACCTTTGTAAACCTTTCGCACTCACAGAAGTCGCGGTTCGGCTGCAAGTGCTCATCCGCCGGGCGCACGGCCACGCGCAGCCGGAACTAACCTACGGAAATGTTGTGCTTTCCCCGGCAAACCATACGGTATCTCTCAACGGCGAGCCCTTGCAGCTGAAGCCCAAGGAATTCGCCTTACTCGAGTTGCTTATGCGAAACGCCGGGCGCGTGCTACCGCGCACGTTAATCGAGGAAAAAATCTATAACTGGGACGATGAAGTCTCACGTAACGCCCTTGAAGTTCATATTCACCATCTTCGCAAAAAACTGGGCAGCAGTTTTATTCGCACCGTACACGGCATCGGCTATACGTTGGGTGACACATGCTAAACACCTTGACCAAAAGCTTACGCTCGCGTCTGACAGTAGGCTTTATCGTACTTACCTTTGCAGCCGCAGCCATTGCCAGTACTACCGCGTGGTATGAAGCCCGCAAATCGCTCAACAAGCTCTTCGATACGCAGCAACTGCTTTTTGCTAAGCGGCTAAGCGTGTTGGATTTCAACACTGCAAACAATATCGATTTACAGCTTCCTCGCAGTAAAAACATACTGAAAAAACATCGAGGTAAACTTGATGATGACACATTAGCCTTCGCCATTTTTACCGTAGACGGCAGGCTTGTGCTCAATGACGGCGACAGCGGTAAAGGGCTGACTTATTCATGGCATAGAGATGGATTTGCTGACGGACGACTCGAAGATGATGACGATCAATGGCGTCTGGTCTGGTTGACAACACCTGATGGGCATTATCGCATCGTGGTCGGCCAGGAGTGGGATTACAGGAACGATATGGCCCTGGATGTGGTTTCCGCTCAGCTCATGCCCTGGCTAATCGTGTTGCCGCTGATGCTGGCCCTGCTGATTTGGTTAGTCAGTTCAGAACTGGCACCGCTGCGTAAGCTAACGCAAAAACTACAGCACCGTCCTCCGGCCGACAACAGCAGGCTGGCGACGCAGGCGCTTCCGCTGGAAGTCAGGCCGCTGGTGGAAGCATTAAATCAGCTTTTTGAGCGTACAGAGGCGTTTATGCAGCGTGAAAGGCGCTTCACGTCCGATGCTGCGCACGAACTCCGTACCCCGCTTGCCGCCCTGAAGGTACAGGCAGAGGTGGCTCAACTGGCTGAGGATGATGCTCAGGTCAGGGGTCAGGCACTAAACCAGCTTCACCACGGCATCGATCGCGCTTCTCGTCTTGTTGAACAGCTCCTTACGCTTTCCCGACTGGACTCCCTGGCTGAACTTAACGATGTGCAAGACGTGTCGCTGCAGACGCTGCTTCAGGAAAACGTGATGAAAGCCTGGCACGGGGCCCAGCGAGAACACATTGATATTCGCCTGCAGATGTTGGAGCAACCGGTGACTCGCCGTGGCCAGCCACTTTTACTCGGGTTGATGCTACGCAATATCCTCGATAACGCCATCCGCTACAGTCCCGCAGGCAGCATTGTGAACGTCGTGCTAAACGAACATAACCTTGAGATTATCGACAATGGACCAGGTGTGAACCCTGAATATCTTGCCTCTTTGGGCGAACGCTTCTTCCGCCCGCCAGGGCAGCTAAAAACAGGCAGCGGGTTGGGGTTGTCAATCGTAAGTCGAATTGCGGCGTTGCACGGTATGCAGGCAACTTTCGGCAATGCAGAAAGCGGCGGCTTTAGGGTTCACATCAGTTGGAACTGAGAGGTTTCAGTCTGATTATTGCTTGTACAGCAAAAGTCTTTGCACATTTTGGTCATTTTTACACAGCAAGGCGCTCATTATAATGATTGGCAAACGTAATTATTTAAGGGCTAACGATGAGCAACATCCTGATTATTAACGGCGGTAAAAAATTCGGTCATTCTAACGGCCAGCTTAATGACACCATGACTGAAGTCGCGGAAAGCTATTTGCGCGACCTCGGGCATGATGTTCAGGTCACTCGCGCAGACAGCGAATATGACGTTAAAGCAGAAGTTGAGAAATTCCTTTGGGCAGACAGCATCATCTGGCAGATGCCGGGCTGGTGGATGGGCGCCCCGTGGACGGTCAAAAAGTACATTGACGATGTGTTCACCGAAGGTCACGGTTCGCTGTATGCCAGCGACGGTCGTACTCGTTCAGACGCTTCTAAAAAATATGGCTCCGGTGGCCTGATTCAGGGCAAAACCTACATGATATCCCTGACGTGGAACGCACCTTTAGAAGCTTTCACCGAAAAGGATCAGTTTTTCCATGGCGTTGGCGTGGATGGCGTTTATCTTCCGTTCCACAAAGCGAACCAATTCCTGGGTATGGAAGGACTGCCAACCTTTATCGCTAATGACGTCATCAAAGCACCTGACGTGCCACATTATGTAGCAGAATATCGCAAGCATCTGGCTGGTATTTTTGCTTAACTGTTGGCCGGATAACATAAGGAGTTAGTCATGCTGACAGTGATTGCAGAAATTCGCACACGTCCTGGTTCACACCACCGCCAGGCGGTAATTGCAGCGTTTGAGAAAATTATTCCAACCGTGCTGCAGGAAGATGGCTGCCACGGCTACGCGCCGCTGGTCGATCATAACGCCCAGGTCGCGTTCCAGACTACCGCCCCGGATTCCATCTTCATGCTGGAAAAATGGGAAAGCGTCGCGCACCTGGAAGCGCATCTTCAGACCACACACATGAAAGAACATAGCGCCCGCGTGAAAGACGATGTGCTGGAAGTACATATCCGCATTCTCGAAGAAGCCGTGAAGTAACTGGGCATTAGAATGCAAAAAGGGATGGCCTGAGCCATCCCTTTTACGTTTTGGAGAAAAACGTTTAGCCCTCGATATCGGCCATATCGCCTTTCTCTTGCAGCCAGTTGCGGCGATCTTCCGAACGTTTCTTGGCCAACAGCATATCCATCGTCGCCAGCGTGCGCTGGTCATCTTCATCGCTGATGGTCAGTTGAACCAGACGGCGGGTATTCGGATCAAGCGTGGTCTCACGCAGCTGAAGCGGGTTCATCTCGCCCAGCCCTTTAAAGCGCTGCACGTTTGGCTTGCCCTTTTTGCGCTTAAGCTGTTCCAGCACGCCGGCTTTTTCTTCTTCATCCAACGCGTAATAAACCTCTTTACCCAGATCGATGCGGTAGAGCGGCGGCATCGCCACGTAAACGTGACCACCTTTTACCAGTGCCCGGAAGTGGCGCACAAAGAGTGCGCACAGCAGCGTGGCAATGTGCAGACCATCGGAGTCCGCATCCGCAAGGATACAGACCTTGCCATAGCGCAACTGGCTCAGATCTTCACTGTCCGGATCAATACCGATCGCCACAGAAATATCATGCACTTCCTGCGAGGCAAGCACTTCGTCAGAAGAAACTTCCCATGTATTCAGGATTTTCCCTTTCAGCGGCATGATCGCCTGATATTCGCGATCGCGAGCCTGCTTCGCGGAGCCGCCCGCCGAGTCCCCTTCCACCAGGAAAAGTTCGGTCCGGCTTAAATCCTGCGCGGTACAGTCCGCCAGCTTACCCGGCAGCGCCGGCCCGCTGGTCAGCTTTTTACGCACAACCTTCTTCGCGGCGCGCATACGGCGCTGCGCGCTCGAAATCGCCAGCTCTGCCAGCTGTTCTGCCGCCTGCACGTTCTGGTTCAACCACAGGCTGAAAGCATCCTTCACAACGCCGGAAACAAAGGCCGCACACTGGCGTGAGGAGAGACGCTCTTTCGTCTGGCCAGCAAACTGAGGATCCTGCATTTTGACCGACAGCACGTAGGCGCAGCGTTCCCAGATATCTTCCGCAGAGAGCTTCACGCCGCGCGGCAGAATATTGCGGTATTCGCAGAATTCACGCATCGCGTCGAGCAGCCCCTGACGAAGGCCGTTTACATGAGTTCCGCCCTGCATGGTTGGGATCAGGTTTACGTAGCTTTCTGTCAGCAGCTCGCCACCTTCCGGCAGCCAGAGCAGCGCCCAGTCAACGGCTTCGGTATCACCCGAAAAATTGCCGATAAACGGCGCTTCCGGCAGGGTAATCAGGCCATTAACGGCTTCGCACAGATAGTCGTTCAGGCCGTCCTGGTAGCACCAGCGCTGCTCGGTATTATTCACCTTATCGGTAAAGGTAATCTCTACCCCTGGGCATAATACAGCTTTTGCTTTCAGCAGATGGCTGAGCCGCGAAACCGAAAAACGAGGGCTGTCGAAGAAGCTTTCATCCGGCCAAAAATGCACGCTGGTCCCGGTATTACGCTTCCCGCAGGTGCCAATCACCTCCAGATCCTGCACCTTCTCGCCGTTTTCAAAAGCGATGCTGTATACCTGAGCGTCGCGGCGGACGGTCACTTCAACGCGTTTGGAAAGGGCGTTAACCACAGAGATCCCTACGCCGTGGAGGCCGCCGGAGAATTGGTAGTTTTTATTCGAGAACTTACCGCCCGCATGCAGACGGCAAAGGATCAGCTCAATGGCCGGGACCTTCTCTTCGGAATGGATATCAACAGGCATCCCGCGACCGTCATCAATGACTTCCAGCGACTGGTCGGCGTGCAGGATGACATCCACGCGCTTGGCGTGACCTGCCAGCGCCTCATCCACGCTGTTATCAATGACCTCCTGCCCTAAATGATTAGGACGAGTGGTGTCTGTGTACATCCCCGGGCGGCGGCGAACAGGCTCAAGCCCGGTGAGTACCTCTATATCATCGGCATTATAGGATTGCGTCATGGTTTATTCATTCAGATAGCGAAACAGGAAATCGGCCGTCAGGCCTCAGCGTAAGCCGAGGAAGTCGACAATCTGTGTGAAATAATCTTCGAAGCCCGTGAAGGCATGATTGCCACCGGGTTTCACCGTCTGGCGGCAGAGCGCGTAGTAGGCTACGGCCTGGCGGTAATCAAGCACCTCATCGCCCGTTTGTTGCAGCAACCAAATCAGGTCTGGCGCGTCCAACGGGTCAATCTGCATGACTTTCAGATCGTAAATATGGCGTGACTCTAGCACATATTGCTGCCCGGTGTAGGGGTTCTCGTTTTTACCGAGATACCCCACGAGCAGCTCAAAGGGGCGAACAGCCGGATTGACCACCACCGCAGGCAGCGTAAAGCACTGCGAAAGCCATGTCGCGTAATAGCCACCGAGGGAAGACCCCACAATACCCAGCGGCTCTCCTCCGCGCTCAAGCACAAGCGATTCCAGCAGCTCGGAGGCTTCTGCGGGGTACGGCGGCAACTGAGGCACAATCATTTCAATGTCAGGATGATGCTGCGCCAGCCATGACTTAAACCGGGTCGCTTTTGCGGAGGCCGGTGAGCTATTAAACCCGTGCAGATACAGTAACGCAGGCATTAATACCCCTCAGAAGCCGTGTCAGGACTGAATTTACCGCTTTGCAACCGGCACACTTCCGTCGTCAGGCTACCGTCAGGGTAAAGGTCAAGCCAGCGCCAACCCGGCTCAATAGTGTCGAGCGTGAAATTGGCGCAGTGGGGTTTGAACTGGACGCATGTCGAAGGCGTGGCCAGCATTCTGCGACCGTTCCAGTCGAGATCCAGTTCCTGATGAATGTGCCCACAAAGCAGCGTTTTCACCTGCGGCCAGGGCTTAAGCACGGCATCCAGTGCGGCAGCATTGCGCAGGCTGTGCTGATCCAGCCAGCTACAGCCAGCAGGAAGAGGATGGTGATGCAGCAGAAGCAACGTGTGACGCTCTGGGGCGGCAGCCAGCTGACGCTCAAGCCATTCCAACTGGAAATCGCTCAGTTCACCGTGAGGAACCCCAAAAACCTGACTGTCCAGCAGCAAAATTTGCCAGTGGTCGCCGATGTAAACGCGCTTTGCCGGGGAAATGCCTGCTTCCTGCAGGGCGTTAAACATCGCAGGCTGAAAATCGTGGTTACCCGGTAGCCAAACGCAAGGCGCGGAAACGCGGGAGATCCCTTCAGCAAAGTGCTGATAAGCCTCCACGCTGTGATCCTGGGCCAAATCCCCGGTTGCCACCAGTAAGTCGCAGGCACGCTGTTCGGCGAGAATGGCGGTCAGCACCGCCTGATAGCTCTTCCAGGTATTAATCCCGAGCAGCGTTTCGTTCTTTCCCGCGAACAAGTGGGTATCGGTTATTTGCAATATCCTGATCCGGCCTCCATCGGCCACAGGAAGGGTTAACAGGCTTTCCAAATGGTGTCCTTAGGTTTCACGCACACTTACTACCCACCACACTTAAGCTGCTGATATCCAGGCCGCAGCTCGATTCATTCAGGGTATCAATATCATCCATTTATTCAGGGCGTTGTGCCGTTAGCCGTCCTGATCCCTAAAAACTAGGTATACACGGGCACGGCCATTGCTCCATGCGCTAAACAGTAGCGCAGCCAGTCAGCAAGAAACTGGTTAATTTGATGCTTTTCGTCGCGTTGATGCAACTTTTTATTCGGATAATCATATCGCGCTTTGAAGCGAAAGATCTGCTGACTTGAACACACTTCCGCGACCATCGCATCGTGATACAGCCTGACCGACATTGACGGCAGGCTCCAGTAGCTCACCGCGGGCTGCGTTTGTTCAATTTCCACCAGCGTTGTATAACGCGTTGATTCTGAGATAGTTAAGCGATATCTGGCGCTATTAACCTGATAGGTTACCGTTTCACCCACTGCATCATTTTTTGGCAACAGGCGGCGCAGCTGCGCGAAGTTGGTTTCGCACAAACGCATCATTTCGGGGAAGTCAGGGGTATAGCGCTTCATAATCAGTGGTTCCACTCTTTTCTTAGTTGCTCATAATGCAGCTGCAGCCATTGCAAAGCGATGACCGACGCCGCGTTGTCGATGCTCCCCTCTTCGACACACTGGTAAGCCTGCTCCCGGCTGACCACATGAACACGAATATCTTCGTTTTCTTCCACCAGGCCATGAATACCTTTGGCCTGAGTGGCATCCACTTCGCCGACTAAAATAGACAGCCGTTCGCTGGTGCCGCCAGGGCTGGCTAAATAGCTTAGAACCGGTTTGGTCCGGCCCACAGCGAGGCCTGCTTCTTCTACGGCTTCACGGCGCGCAACATCTTCTACGCTTTCACCTTCTTCAATCATGCCGGCGATCATTTCCAACAGCCATGGGGTTTCACTGGTGTCCCAGGCGGCAATACGAATCTGCTCTATCAGCACGACTTCATCGCGCACAGGGTCATAGGGTAGCAGCACCGCAGCGTGACCGCGCTCAAAAATTTCGCGCTTCACTTCGCCACTCATTTCGCCGTTGAATAAACGATGGCGAAAACGATAAAGATCGAGTGAAAAAAAGCCACGATAAAGCGTTTCCCGTGCAATAATTTCTACATCCTTTTTGGCGAAAGTAGCCGCAAGCTTTTCTGACTTATTCATAAATGATGTCCTGATGACAAATGGGCGCTGGCCGGGCGATTTCAACCCTGCATAACTGCCCTTTCAATTTTGATGTGGTAGATTGGTGAAAATTAAGGTAGATGGCACTTTACGCCAACCTGCCCGGCTGACGGAATCTGTAGAATCGGCGATCATCTTTGACTCCTGTCGGCGTTAAACAAAATAATTCTGCTTCACAACAAGGAATGCAAATGAAGAAACTGCTCCCCATTCTTATCGGTCTGAGCCTGACGGGTTTCAGCGCCATGAGCCAGGCAGAAAACCTGCTGCAGGTTTACCAGCAGGCCCGCACCAGCAACCCGGACCTGCGTAAATCCGCTGCTGACCGTGACGCCGCATTCGAAAAAATTAATGAAGCACGCAGCCCATTATTGCCACAGCTGGGTCTGGGTGCAGATTACACCTACGGTAACGGTTTCCGCGATCAGAATGGTGTTAATTCCAACGCGACAAGCGCAACGTTACAGCTGACGCAAACCATTTTTGATATGTCGAAATGGCGCGCCCTGAGCCTGCAGGAAAAAACCGCAGGGATTCAGGATGTCAGCTTCCAGACCGATCAGCAGTCTCTGATCCTGAATACGGCCACAGCCTATTTTAACGTGCTGAGCGCCATTGACGCACTTTCTTATACTGAAGCGCAGAAACAAGCCATCTACCGCCAGTTGGATCAAACCACTCAGCGCTTTAACGTGGGCCTGGTTGCCATTACCGACGTGCAGAACGCCCGTGCGCAGTACGACACCGTACTGGCGAACGAAGTTACCGCCCGTAATAATCTGGACAACGCGGTGGAATCCCTGCGTCAGGTCACCGGGAACGACTATCTGAGCCTGGCGTCCCTGAACGTGGACGGTTTCAAAACCACCAAGCCAGATGCAGTCAACAACCTGCTCAAAGACGCTGAGAAACGCAACCTTAGCCTGCTTCAGGCTCGCCTGAGCCAGGATCTGGCGCGCGAACAAATTCGTCTGGCTGAAGACGGCCACCTGCCGACCCTGAGCCTGAACGCGTCCAGCGGTGTGTCTAACACCAGCTACAATGGTTCTAAAACCGGGAATAACTCAGCGTATGACAACAGCTACAAAGGGCAGAACCAGGTTGGCCTGAGCTTCTCCCTGCCGCTGTACCAGGGTGGCCAGGTTAACTCTCAGGTTAAACAGGCTCAGTACAACTTTGTGGGTGCCAGCGAGCAGCTGGAAAGTGCGCACCGCAGCGTGGTACAGACCGTGCGTTCTTCCTTTAATAACGTGAACGCCTCTATCAGCACCATCAACGCTTACAAACAGGCCGTTGTGTCTGCGCAAAGCTCCCTGGATGCGATGGAAGCCGGTTACTCGGTGGGTACCCGTACTATCGTTGACGTGCTGGATGCGACCACCACGCTGTATAACGCCAAACAGCAACTCTCCAGCGCACGTTATAACTACCTGATTAACCAGCTGAATATTAAATCAGCGTTGGGTACGTTGAACGAGCAGGATCTGATTGCGCTGAACAACACCCTGGGCAAACCGGTTTCAACCTCCGCGGACAGCGTTGCCCCGGAAACCCCGGAGCAGGATGCCCGGGCTGACGGTTACAACACCACGCCAGCAGCCGCATCGACAAAAGCGACTCATGCCACTCCGGCAGCGGCCACCAGCGGGAAAAAAGCGAACCCATTCGCTAATTAATCGCCGGAATGTCAACGAAAGGGGCGTATTTTTACGTCCCTTTTTTTCTGTCTCTCATTTAAACGTAAGGCAACGTAAAGATCTCCTGCCAACAGGCCTGCATCGCTTCAATTTCAACCGTTCATCCCCTATCCTTAGCACCAAACCTACTGGGCTCAGGACTGATTAAATGAAACGGACAAAAAATATAAATCATTCATCGTTCCGCAAAAGCTGGAACGCACGCCATTTAACGCCGGTGGCGTTGGCTGTTACCGCTGTCTTTATGCTGGCCGGCTGTGAACAAAGCGACGAAACTGTCTCAATGTATCAAAACGCGGATGACTGCTCGCAGGCAAACCCGGGCAAAAGCGCGGAATGTACAACTGCCTATAGTAACGCCCTGAAAGAAGCTGAACGCACGGCACCGAAGTACGCTTCCCGTGAAGCCTGCGTGGCCGAGTTTGGCGAAGGGCAGTGCCAGCCAGCGCCTGCT
The DNA here is from genome assembly GCF_900177785.1 of Cedecea sp. NFIX57. Lineage (NCBI taxonomy): Bacteria > Pseudomonadati > Pseudomonadota > Gammaproteobacteria > Enterobacterales > Enterobacteriaceae > Cedecea > Cedecea sp. NFIX57. The sequence goes on from NZ_FXAS01000021.1 coordinate 29,118, forward strand.
CAGGCAAGTCTTGCAGGGGAAAGCCAGGCTCAGGCTCAACCGCAGCAAAGCGGCAGCTTCTGGATGCCGCTGATGGCGGGCTACATGATGGGCCGTCTGATGGGCGGCGGCGCGGGCTTTGCGCAGCAGCCGCTGTTTACCTCAAAAAACCCGGCCAGCCCGGCTTACGGTAAGTACGCCGATGCCAGCGGCAAAAGCTACGGCGCGGCCACCCCAGGCCGGACGACCACCGTTCCGAAAAGCGCAATGGCACCAAAACCTGCCACCACCTCAACGGTCACTCGCGGCGGCTTTGGTGAATCGGTAGCCAGGCAATCTACCATGCAGCGCAGCAGCGCCACTTCCGGCAGCAGCCGTTCGATGGGCGGCTGATAAATCATGGAAAGAGTTTCTATCGTTGAGCGCCCGGACTGGCGCGAAAAAGCCACGGAATATGGCTTCAATTTCCACACCATGTACGGCGAACCGTACTGGTGTGAAGACGCCTATTATAAGCTCACCCTGGCTCAGGTTGAACGCCTGGAAGAGGTGACTGCCGAACTGCATCAAATGTGTCTGCAGGTTGTGGGAAAGGTGGTAGCCAGCGATGAGCTGATGGCCCGTTTCCGCATTCCGAAACACACCTGGGAATTTGTTCGCCAGTCGTGGCGCAGCCAGCAGCCTTCCCTCTATTCCCGTCTGGATCTGGCGTGGGATGGCGTCGGTGAACCCAAGCTGCTGGAAAACAACGCCGATACACCGACGTCGCTGTATGAAGCAGCCTTCTTCCAGTGGATCTGGCTTGAAGATCAGGTGGCTGCAGGCAAGCTGCCCGCAGGCGCAGACCAGTTCAACAGCCTGCAGGAAAAGCTGATTGAGCGTTTCGCCGAACTGAAGCAACAGCATGGCTTCAATTTGCTGCACTTTGCCTGCTGCCAGGACACAGTCGAAGATCGCGGCACGGTGCAGTATCTGCAGGACTGCGCCGCCGAATCTGACGTCGCCAGCGAGTTCCTGTTTATCGAGGAAATTGGCCTCGGGGAGAAAGGTCAGTTTACCGATCTGAAGGATCAGGTTATCAGCAACCTGTTCAAGCTCTACCCGTGGGAATTCATGCTCCGTGAGATGTTCTCCACCAAGCTGGAAGATGCAGGCGTGCGCTGGTTAGAGCCGGCCTGGAAAAGCATTATCTCCAACAAAGCCCTGCTGCCGATGCTGTGGGAGATGTTCCCTGGCCACCCTAACCTGTTGCCAGCCTATTTCGCCGAAGATAACTTCCCGCCGATGGAAAAATACGTCGTGAAGCCGATCTTCTCTCGCGAAGGCGCCAACGTGAAGATCATCGAGAATGGCCAGGAAATCGCGCGCGTTGACGGGCCATATGGCGAAGAAGGCATGATCGTCCAGCAGTTCTATCAGCTACCAAAATTCGGCGACAGTTATACGCTGATTGGCAGTTGGCTTATTAACGATCAGCCTGCCGGGATCGGGATTCGTGAGGATCGCGAGCTTATTACGCAGGATCTTTCCCGTTTCTATCCGCATATTTTTGTTGAATAAACGTTGAAAAAGGCGCCGAAAGGCGCCTTTTCTTTATCCCACCACAACCGACAGCATACTCAGCGATCCCATTTCTATGCCGTCGACCGGGATCGTGATCGGCTCTTTGCCGTCCCACGCGCCCAGCACATAAAGCAGCGGCAGGAAATGCTCCGCCGTCGGGTTAGACAGTGAGCCGCCTTCATGACTGAGATAGTTCACCAGTGGATGCTGTTCCGCAGGCCCCTGCCAGGTCAGGTTCGCTTTAACATAGTCGTTAAACGACTCGGCCCATGGGTAAGGCGTATTTTCACCGTGCCAGCGTGCCGTGCGCAGGTTATGCACGACGTTACCACTCGCCACCAGCATAATGCCCTGGTCACGTAGCGTGGCCAGTTTGCGGCCAATCTCCAGATGCCAGGCTGCCGGCTTCGTGCTGTCGATACTCAGCTGCACCATCGGAATATCCGCATTCGGGTACATCTTGATCAGTACGCCCCACGAGCCGTGGTCAAAGCCCCACGCCTCTTTATCTAATGCCACCGGCGTTGGTGCCAGTAATTCAACCAGCTGTTGCGCCAGTTCAGGCGAACCGGGTGCCGGATAGTGCGTGTCATACAGCGCCTGCGGAAAACCGCCAAAGTCGTGAATCGTTTTCGGTGCTTCCATCGCAGTCACGCCCGTTCCACGGGTGAACCAGTGGGCAGACACCACCACAATCGCTTTTGGCCGCGGCAGCGTTTCGCCAAGCTGAGCCCAGGTGCGGGTATAGCGGTTATCTTCCAGCACGTTCATTGGGCTACCATGGCCAAGGAACAGCGCGGGCATACGTGGGCTTGTCATGATGGTGTCCTTAAATGGCTAAGATTTAATACACACAGATTACGCCCAATTTTTATGGGAAGAACTCAGATAAGCATGATGATGATCATCAGAAATTTTGAACAGGTCTGAAAAGACCAAAACAGCCAGGCAGGAATGAAAAGCAAAAGCCCGATCGCGCTGACCGGGCTTTATTTTTTTAGCTAGCTTTACGCGCTTGCGCCTGGCGATATTCCACCAGATCTTCGATGGTCACAACCGCCATATTGTGTTTACGGGCGAACTCGATGCACTCCGGCGCGCGCGCCATGGTGCCGTCGTCGTTGGTCAGTTCACACAGCACACCCGCAGGTTTGAAACCAGCCAGAGAAACCAGGTCGATAGTGGCTTCGGTGTGGCCGCCGCGAGTTAACACGCCGCCCGGCTGCGCACGCAGCGGGAAAACGTGACCAGGACGGTGCAGGTCGCTCGGCTTAGCGCCATCGGCAATCGCTGCACGAACGGTGGTCAGACGGTCGGCCGCAGAAACGCCGGTTGTCACGCCGTGCGCCGCTTCGATGGTCACGGTAAACCCGGTGCCGAAAGCGCTGGTGTTGTTTTCGACCATCATCGGCAGGTCGAGCTGTTTACGGCGTTCGTCGGTCAGGCACAGGCAGACAATACCGCTCCCGTGGCGAATGGTCAGCGCCATTTGCTCAACGGTCATGGTTTCAGCCGGGAAGATCATATCGCCTTCGTTCTCACGATTTTCGTCGTCGAGAACCATGGCGCCACGGCCTTCGCGAAGCGCATCAAGAGCACGCTCAACGCGCTCAGTCGGGGTGCCAAATGCAGAAAGTAGCGTCTGATTCATGGTAATAAAAACCTCATTAATATTATGGTTACCAGAATCAGGGCAGTCTTAGGAGCTAAAAAAATAACGCGGGCAGGCCAGGGCCTGACGTGATCGTTACTCTCTCCCATCCGGACTTTAACCGTCGGCCCCGGAATTACACCGGATCTGCTGACCTTCAGGCAAAGCCTGAAGCGCTCGCGGGCTTTCAGCGTTCGCTGATTTACCGCCGGTGGGGAGTTTCGCCCCGCCCTGAGAATAAGCAGGTTCACTATAGCGCTAATCATTTTTGTGGGCAACGATTACACAGGCAACATTTCCAGTTTATCCCCTGGCAATCAGGCATTACAATTAGCCCTATTACTCGCCAGATAATGGAAGCCGCTATGATTGACCCGAAAAAAATTGAACAAATCGCCCGCCAGGTCCATGAGTCAATGCCGAAAGGGATTCGTGAGTTCGGGGATGATGTGGAGAAGAAAGTACGCCAGATCCTTCAGTCTCAGTTAACCCGTCTTGACCTTGTGAGCCGCGAAGAGTTTGACGTGCAAACTCAGGTGCTGCTGCGCACCCGCGAGAAACTGGCTCTGCTGGAGCAGCGTCTGACCGAACTGGAAAACCGCGAAGTCCCGAAAGACGCCGAGTAATCCCCATCCCCCTGGCGCTCCCGCAAAGGAAAGCGCCAGGGGGAAATGCTCAGCGCAAAAATGCCTCGCTCAACCGGACCCAGTATGTTGCTCCTACCGAAATACAAGCATCGTTAAACTGATACAGCGGATGATGTACCGAGTAGTCGCCTTTCCCCGTCGCCGTTCCCAGCCAGATATAACAACCAGGCACCTCTTCCAGCATAAAAGAGAAATCCTCGCTGCCCATCATGCTCTTAACCTCCTGAGGGTCAGCGACTTTATCTGGGCCGAATGTATCCCGGGCAACCTGAAGCGCAAAGGCCGTTTGCGCTTCGTTATTTATCGTCACTGGATAGCCAAAATCCACTTCAATACTGGCTTTCACGCCAAAACTTTCCGCCTGAGCGTGGACGAGAGTCTCAACCCTTTGTTTGAGCGCCTCACGCACCTCTTTTTTAAAGGCACGCATGTTCAGTTTCAGCACGGCGCTATGAGGAATAATGTTGTGCGTTGTGCCGCTCTGCAGGCTGCCCACGGTAACCACAGCTGAATCCTGAGGATCGATATTGCGAGAGACGATAGTCTGCAGCGCCATCACAATAGATGCCCCAGCTATGGTAGGATCGATACAGTGCTCCGGCATCGAACCATGCCCGCCTTTGCCTTCCAGGGTGATCGTCAGACTGTCAGAAGATGCCATCAGCGCCCCTGGTTTTGTCACAAATTGCCCGGCGGGGATCAGGGGAAAATTATGCAGGCCAAACACCGCATCACACGGAAATAACCTGAACAGGCCATCGTCGATCATGCGCTTAGCACCACCGATCTTTTCTTCAGAAGGCTGGAAGATCAGGTGTAATGTCCCATTAAAAGGCTTCTTCTCCGCCAGATAACAGGCCGCCGAAAGCAGAATGGCACAGTGTCCGTCATGCCCACATGCATGCATTTTACCTTCGACCTGGCTTGCCCACGGCAGCCCTGTTTGCTCCTGCATCGGCAGCGCATCCATATCGGCGCGGATCCCCAATCTTTTACCGCCGCTACCCACTTTTAACGTCCCAACTACCCCGGTGCCTCCTAACCCGCGATGTACCTCGTAACCCCAGCCCGTCAGCAGCTCAGCAATACGATCGCTGGTGCGAAACTCTTCAAAACCCAGTTCCGGGTGCTGGTGGAAATCACGCCGAATGGCGATCATCTCTTCTTCACGATCCAGAATCTCTTTAATCAACATAGATAGCTCCTTGTATTAAGCATCGGGTAGCGTTTTCCGTTCCCGCCAGGCAAACAGCGCCGCCAGCGAAACGAAAGAGCAAAAAATCAGATACCATGCCGGCGTCATCGGCTGCCCCGTCACTTTAAGTAACCAGGTCACGTTAAATTGTGCAAAGCCGCCAAACAGCGTTACGCCAACGGCATAAACGATACCGATCCCCGAGGCCCGAACCGTTTGCGGAAATGCTTCGAGCAGCAGCAAAAACAGCACCACAGTGCAAACATTAGCGAGCACCTGATCGACAGCAATTAACGCGATAGTGATAAACAGCGGCATGCCGTTAAGGATCGACGCAAAGATCGGCCAAATCAGCACTAGCGACACGGAAAAACAAATAGTCATGATCGGTTTACGTCGGGGCAGACGGTCCGCCAGCTTTCCGGCAAAAAAGGGGATCAGGAGCGTCAAAAGCGCTGCCGTCAGGCTGATCCAGTAGGAGGTTGCCGCCGGCATATGCAGCGTGTTCACCATATAGGCAGGCATGTAATAAATAATAATGTAAAACGTTGTTGTGCCTTTCATTATCAGCAAAATGCCGAGCAACAGCGCACGGCGATGTTCCCGCCAGAGAGTTTTTGCCGAATTCTCCTTCTGGGGAGCTGATTCAGTATGATGGGTTTCAGGCAGGTGACGTCGGATGTACATGCCAATGGGCATGATCGCCAGGCCCAGAATAAAGGGTACGCGCCAGCCCCAATCGTACAAGGCTTCTTCACTGAGATAATGACTCAATCCCGCGCCCATGGCCGCACCAAAAAGCGCCGCGCCCCCCTGGCTGGTCATCTGCCAGCTCACACGTTGCCCGCGGCGGGATTTATCCCCGGCCTCCATCAGCCAGCTGGTCGCCGCGCCGATTTCTCCTCCGGCAGAAAATCCCTGGAGCAAACGCCCGGCAATCAGCACCATTGGCCCCACAATCCCGGCCTGGCTGTAAGTCGGCGCAAACGCCACCAGCATGACACCAAGTGCCATCAGCCCGAGGATCAGCGTCATTCCTGAACGGCGGCCATGTTTGTCTGCATAATTGCCCAACACCAGACTCCCCAAAGGGCGCATGACAAAACCGACACCAAAAGTCGCGACCGCCAGCAGCAGAGAAACATAATCATTACTGGAGGGGAAAAAGAGGTGACCAATGATGACCGAAAAGAAGCTGTACACCGCGAAATCATAGATTTCTAATCCGTTTCCCAATGTTACGGCCACCAGCGACTTAGCGCTGGTTCGCTCTTCCACTGGGCGGCTCTGAGGCGGCACCGCGGCTATCAACCCGCTGGCCGTGGAGGCAGAACTGGCAGATGATTTCATGCTCACTTCCTTCTAATTATTTTTTGCATGTTGTGTTGTTACTCCGGGGAGTGATTCGACTATCTGCATAAAAAAAGAACATCGCAAACATAAAAATTAGTTATGCCTTTGGTTATATTCTTCCTATCCTGAAAGCACATTTTTTGCACTATGGCGGTGACACAAGGCGGGGTAACAAATGAAAATCAAACTAAATCAGTTAGATGTATTGCTAGAGGTTGCCGCACAAGGCAGCATTGGTAAGGCAGCCCGAGCGCTGCATCTCACTCAACCCGCCATTTCCAAGACCATTCAGGAGATGGAAACTGAAATCGGCATGCCAATTTTGCAACGCTCATCACGGGGAGTGACGTTGAATGAGTACGGGCAAGTGCTGTTGCGCCATGCCAGAGATATTGATCGATCGTTACATCAGGCAAGAGATGAAATAGATAATCTGCTCGGGAAAGCTATGCGCCAGTTGCGCGTTGGATTTACCTCCGCCGCCTCTTACGGCCCCTTCTGTACCACAATGAGTCAGTATCAGACACGATACCCAGGCGTGAAGCTAACCGCGATGGAAGGCAGGCCGCACCAGATCCTGGATGCCCTGGCGAATCAGAGATTGGATATGGCGGTAATGACCAGCGCCAGCGGAACGCCCATCGGTACGTTTTATCACGAGACACTCTACGCACTGAGCAATACCATTATTGCCGGCGAACATCACCCCGTTACCCACACCACGACGCTGAAAAGTCTGATGCAATTTCCCTGGCTGGACTGGGATGAACCAGGAGAACACTCTATTCTGGGCCAGGTTTTTCGCCGCTATAACCTGCCGCTACCACCGACGATTGTTCACTGTTCTTCCCCGTGGATTATGGCGCGCATGATGGAGCAGGCACCCATTGTCAGCATGTGGACATCGGTCAGGCTGCGCTTCCCAGGTTATGAAAAAAACCTCCGTCCACTCACGCTCAAAGAAGTGTTGCCGGCAACCAGCGTGAATATCGTTTGCCCCAGCCTTGGACGACTTTCCACTGCGGGAACAACTTTTATGGAAATGCTGAGGATCAATTCGCGCGACTGGCTCCAGGACAGCGACGCACTGGAGATGGTGGCGAGAATATAAAAAAGGCGGACAAGCCTGAGCTATCCGCCTTGTTTCACTGAAAATCACCGAATCAGAAGGTTTCCCAGTTTTCGTCAGACGCTGCGGCTACGGCTTTACGCGGTGCAGGCGTCGTCGCGACAACCTTTGGCGCAGCGGCCTGGGCTTTGGCCTGGCGCTCCTGAGCGATACGGAACACGGAAACGGACTGCGTCAACCGGCTAGCCTGCTCTTCCAGCGCAGCGGCTGCGGCGGCAGACTCCTCAACCAGGGCGGCGTTTTGCTGGGTCACACGATCCATTTCTGCCACCGCCAATCCAACCTGATCGATCCCGCGGCTTTGCTCGTCAGAAGCAGAGGCAATCTCGCCCATGATATCGGTCACGCGGGTCACCGCATTCACGATTTCCCCCATGGTTTCCCCGGCGCTTTCAACCAGCGTTGAGCCGGTATCCACCTTGCTGACCGAGTCCTCAATCAGGGTTTTGATCTCTTTCGCGGCCTGCGCGCTACGCTGCGCCAGGTTACGGACTTCTCCGGCTACCACGGCAAAACCACGGCCCTGCTCGCCCGCACGGGCAGCTTCAACGGCGGCGTTAAGAGCCAGGATATTGGTCTGGAAGGCGATTCCATCAATGACGCTAATAATGTCGGCAATTTTCTGCGAGCTGCCGGCAATTTCACTCATGGTATGCACCACATTGTCCACGACTTTGCCGCCGCGCTGTGCGGTTTCAGACGCACTCAACGCCAGCTGGCTAGCCTGACGGGCGTTCTCGGCATTCTGTTTCACCGTGGCAGTCAGCTGCTCCATGCTCGCAGCCGTTTCCTCAAGCGAAGCCGCCTGCTGTTCGGTACGAGAAGAGAGGTCGTTATTGCCGATGGAAATCTCGCTGGCGCCGCTATAAATAGCATTCGCTCCGTTGCGGACCTCGCCCACGGTAATCACCAGCTCGTTTTGCATATGCCGCAGGTTCTCGGCCAGCTGGCCCATCTCGTTGGTGCCTTCCACGTCGATTTTGCGCACCAGATCGCCGCTGGCGATGTGGCGAATGCTTTCGATCAGGCGATTCAGCGGAGAGATAAGCGTGGTGCGGATCCCCTGCCAAACCACAAGGATCACTACCAGTACCACAATCAGGACGCCAATCAGGATCCAAATCGCCATGCTGTAGGAGCTATTGCTGCTGTCGACCGCTTCCTGATAAAGGTGATCGTTTTGCTGCAGATAGTTAACGTATTGCTTCTCAAAGCCGTCCTGATACCCCTGGGTTGGCTGATCGAAGAATTCGTTAATTTTCCCCGCACCGAGCAGTTGAATCAGCTCCGCCAGCGCGCCGTGATAAATATCGTAGTTGCGCTTAATTTCTTGTGCGGCCGTGTCGCTTTGACGTGGGTCGCGCGGTAAAGCTTCATAAGCCGCCCACTCAACCTCAGCCTGTTTCAGCGAAGTGCTGGCGATCGCCATCAATTCTTCAACGGTTGCACCGCTGCCAATTTTATTGGCATCCATCATGTAACGAATACCGGCGCGGTTCAGAGTGTTACGGGTCTGCAGCAGCGCGACCCAACTGCCGTTCAGCGTTGACTGCTGCTGACGAATGGTTTGTAGAACGGTGAAATTTTCTTTGTCCTGCTTCAGCGCGTTGAAGAACAACCCACCGGAAGCTATCTGCAAAATGCCAAACAGCCCCAGGACGACCAGTAAGCTTGTAACGATTTTGATACGGTTTAACATTGCTTCTCATTCCCTGTAAGACAAGTCTTAATCATCGGCGTAACAGCAGAAAACTTTACCCAAAGCGTTTTTTTGCCGTTTTTTCTGCTACTCCCAGGAAATGGCCTGGCAATAATTCATCCTCCACGCCTGCGGGGTTAAGTCGTAACACATTCATAACCCGAGTTTTTTTCACTATCATTTTTTTAATAGTCAACCAGCCCGGAGGAAGGCATGCTCACCGTTGCTATCTGTGAAAGAAATAGCCATTTTGCCAATGGCATTAAAATTATTATCCAGCAGCTCTGTCATCAGTTTAGCGAGACTTATCATTTCCTACCGTTGGCGCACCAGGACGTCGCGGATCTGGTTTTTTTCGCACTCGATGACAACTGGTCAACGGCCAACTGCTACAAAATACCGCAGACGACGCGCCATCAGAGGGTGATCCTCATCTGCAAAAAGCAGGATCAGGAGAACCTGATGTTTCGCCCCTGCCTGTATATGCTGCCGTCTATATACCGTGAGGATGAGGTCGAAGATGTCAGGCTCAAGCTGGCCCCCTGGATAGATCCCGAACGGCGTAAAAAAAACACGCTGCCGGTGCCTACATCTATTTGCCACTACTGCACAACACGGCATTTCAACATGCAGGAGCGCGAGCTGTTGAAGCTAATGGCCTGTGGTTACTCGCTGATTGATGCGGCTTTTATTATGCATATCGATGAAAATGCAGCGCGAGATAAACGACTGTCGATTATGAAAAAACTTAATATCAAGAGCCAATATAAACTCATGAATTATATCAAGCTCAATTTGCCTTTCTTGCTGGATTGAATCCATTGATTAAGTACTTTCTTATTATGCCAGGGAATTACTCTTAATTATCAAAAAAACACTCCCTTCACACTTCAGGGTTGCGAATTTTCGCAACCTGGAATAAGCCATCCCTGCTATTCACCCTTTCGTAGCGCTGAGAGAATACGCTCAGAATAATCTCCAAATTTGCTGAAAGTGCACGACCTCTTTCTCTCAGGTCATTGATCGAACAGCAACTCCGTAATAATTGTCACAATTAGCGACAAAATAATGATAAATATTTCTAGCGATAACATTTTATTATCTGTTAACCAGCATATATCCGGCCTCCGCCTGGAGCCGATTGTTAATTTATTCAGCGGACACGTTATTCATTACGAAGTACTCAGTCAGCTAACGCCGTCGCGCGATCCTGACGCTTTTTTTGCAAATCTGCCGGCTTCCGACAGCGTGGCACTTTTTTGCCAGCAAACCGAACTGCTGAAGTCCCGACAAAAACCCGGCAGATACTGCCTTAACCTTCCTCTTATGGCGTTGATAGACGATCGGCTATTCACACACCTGCTTGATGTTTGCGAATCATGGATAACAATTGAGATACAGGATGCTCCACTTTTCGGTCTGTGCTCCACGCAGCATCAGCTTTGCCTGTGTGAGCGAATTAAGCTGTTACAGCAACAAAGGATATCGGTCTGGCTTGATGACCTTACCGACGGCTGTATTGAAAGCTTCCACCGCTACGCCATTGATGTCGGCGGAGTAAAAATTGATAAACACGCATTCTGGACGCTCAGCAAAAACCGCCGGGCACTTAGGCAATTGGTTGCACAGTGCGCAGATATATCACCTCAGGTTGTCATTGAAGGTATCGAAGACACGCAACATCTCGAACTCGCTCGCCAGTCAGGTGCCAATCTTGGGCAGGGCTATTTATGGCCGCATAAACGTTGGCTGCTCTCTGATACATTGTCATTGTGAGGAGACTTATGTGCGCAGCCATGAGGCGAAATAAACACCGTCGTAGTCGGACTGATTATTTTCTAAACCCCGCCAACTACACAGCGCCACTTTTTTTTGATCGACTCGAATATCTTCAGCAGCAATTGATTGGGGGACAAAAACCAAAGAAGCCCGACGCCATCCTGATTTCTGCCGACAGCTTTCTCAGCCACGCAATCACCGGCAATCTTTTTCAACACCTTAACATTCCGGTTTCCACTTCACTGGATGACGTCATCGCGCATCAAACACTCTCCTCTGTACCCCGTCTGATCATCGACCTCGACAGCCTGGAGACACCGACGTTTGAAATTCTGCAGGCCATTCGCCAACAGATAATCGCCACGCCGCAGTCCCAAATCATCTTACTTAGCGCGTTACGAAAACCTGAAGTTACGCGATTTATTCTGCTGGCCGTGGACTGCCAACTCGTAGAGCGTCGTCTGCCACCGGACAAACTGAAACAGGCGCTAAGTTGTTACGACACCGATTTGACCACGCGGTACGACACCCCCGGTTTTTCCATTAGAGAATGGGCTATTTTACTGGCGCTAGGCCGCGGAGAGTCATTGAAATCTATCGCCCTTTTACTGGATAAACCCTATCATTACGTCGTTTACCGCTTCAACGTTTTGCTGGCCCGACTGGGCCTCGATAAACGCAGTAAAATGCTGCATCTGCTTCATGAAATTTCTGTTGCAAATAACGCACATTGGCGATCGGACTAACCTACTGAGTGATAAGATATTTTAAGAATTTACTTAATTTCTATGTTCAACTTGAGTTAAAAACCAACAAAATAATAACAATTACAACTATTCCTGGAAGCAATTCTTCCGCCCTGCCGCCATTCAGCACTTTTTGATCCAAAACAAATTAACAACAATCAGAACTAAATGTCATTTTTTCTGCAATAAAAAGTCTTTCAAACCAACCTAACTTAAAATTAAGGTGAGTTAATTCAATTTAGAAAAAGGCCAATTAACTACACAGCATTTCGTATTGACTCAGATGCCCCCCAGGAACATCAGACTTTTCCCACAAAAACTGCGCTGTATAATCACTCCATCACATATTTATATTTGCCAGGGCATTTATAACGTTTAAATGTGAAGTTATTTAGGCAGTCGTTCTCCGCTACGAATAACGAATTTAAAAAAGGGATAAGTTTTAAAGCAAACAAGGAGGTTCCCGCATAAAGACCGGCAACCGTCAACTCACTGTTTATCACTTTCGCTGCCATTGACGCTGTGTCAAAGCGATGTTTTTATCAAACAATCGAGGCAAAAAAAATGAAACCGGCATCCGTAATCATTATGGACGAACACCCTATTGTCAGAATGTCGATAGAAGTCCTGCTCCAGAGAAATAAAGATATTAATGTTGTTTTAAAAACAGATGATGGTCGGGAAGTTATCGACTATATGCGAGCGAATCCGGTCGATCTGGTGATTCTTGATATTGAACTCCCTAACACCGACGGTTTCACATTGCTCAAGAGAATCAAAGGAATACAGGAAAATACTAAGATCCTTTTCCTGTCATCAAAATCAGAGTCTTTTTACGCCGGACGCGCGATTCAGGCTGGTGCCAACGGTTTTGTGAGCAAACGTAAGGAACAGGAAGATATATTTAACGCGGTTGAAATGTTGCTGTCTGGCTACTCCTTTTTCCCTTCTGAGACGCTGCACTTTATCAGTAGCCATAAATCTCGTCGGGGAACAATGGACGATATGCCGTTATCCAATCGCGAAGTTACCGTCTTACGCTATTTGGCAAACGGGTTGTCGAATAAAGAGATTGCCGAACAGCTATTGCTTAGCAATAAAACCATTAGCGCACATAAAGCTAATATATTCTCTAAACTCGGACTCACTTCCATTGTCGAGCTGATTGACTATGCCAAGGTGCACGAACTGCTATAAGGGACCTTCACGCACTGGAAGCGGAAATACCGGGAACCTCCTCCCGGTTATTTTCTGGAATCATTAAAACGCATTTAGTTATAATTAATCAGAAACGTCGCATCCGCATTGGCCAGCCCGGCATCCGCATTGTCTGCCGTGGCAATGTAGTTGGCCCAAAACTTCAGCGTCACATCACCGTTCGCATCAACCTGCATCGTTTTACTGGCATTATTCAGCAACAATCGGGACTTATCCTCATTCAGTAGCTCAATGGCCACGTTCTTCGCCGTACTGGCCGCGTTGAGCGCCAGCAGACCTGTCCCGGTACTTTTTCCATTGAAGGTGATGGAGGCCGTGCCGCTCGGCGGACAGCCCGTTAGTTTCAGGTTGAACGGCATTGCCTGCGTCGTGCTTCCGGCAGTGCGCAGCTGTTTGGTCGGCCACGAACCCAGCTTCACGGTCTTGTTATCACTTCCCGTCTCTACAACGCAGGTGTAATCCACGATATTGCCACGCAGCTCAACGTTGATCTCACCCAGCGGAGTGGCCGCTTTCGCAGAGGGCATGAGCACTAGCAAGGCCAGCGCGCTCAGGAAAAATTTGTTCATCCTGCCCCCTTAATCGAAATCAACACGCAGATAGCCACGGGCCGTGAACGGCCCTTCCTTCGGCTTAACGCCCGTCACGCTGACCGGCCAGGCGCGAATTCCCACTCTTGCCGACGCGGCGTCATCCAGCTGGAAATTAATCTTGCTGCCAAGGTTGTTTGGCGTCAGGGGAGTCCCGCTGGCGTTTGCCACGATAAAGCCCAAATCGCTGTTATCGGAGATCATCATATTGCCGCTGCTTTTCTCTGCCTCAAGGCGCAGCGTGAGGTAAGCCTGGGCATCGATATTGGTGCATTTGATGCCGACCGTTTTACTTTGCGGGGTCACGCTTTGCGGGCGGTTACCGGCCCCGGCCTGGCTGAATAACGATGCTCCGATGCTGCCAAAATCAAACTCCACTACCTGCCCGGCGTTGATTTCGCATGTCTGCGGGACTTCAACTTTGCCGCTGTAGCTGATGGTGTAAACCGGCGTACTTAAAGGATCTGAGCCACGCGTCGTCACATAGACGCGGAACATGGTCTGTTTTGGGATAGGCACCATGTTAATAAACCGGCGCGTCACCTTCAGGCGGAACACCAGCTTCGAATCCTGCACACCAAAAGGCTGCTGCTTAGAGACGTTGGGGTGGCTCCCCATTTGAATGTAATTGCGCGGCGGGTAGAACGTACCGGCATAGCTGTCGGTGATCTGCATCGCCCCGTTAAGATAATCATTAATCTTCAGGTACTGATAACTGCCCACCACTTCCTGAACGGGCAAATCCGTCACGTAGCTTCGCATCGTCGTGTTACCGCTCGTGCCGGCCGGGCAGGTGGCATTCACCCCGACCCACTGCGTTTTTTCCGCCAGGGTAATCACTTGCCCAACGTTGTTATTGCTGCTGTTAAATTTGTCCGACAGATCGTAGGAGACGTCGGTGACGGTGCCGCTTGAGTTGTAGCAAACCGTCGCAGCAGCAGGGCCTGCGCAGGCCAGCAGCAAGCCACCCGCAATAACATTGTTCAGTTTCATTTTCATCTTCCTGACTCTCTCCGCACGCTATGAACAGGTGGCGGTTGCCATGACGACAGCCTGCTTCAGGCTCTCTTCCGGCAGGGAATAGTTGGCGCGACACTGGGAACCCTTCCCGTCGCCCCATTGGATCAACAGCTTGCCCTTCAGCGGCAGGCCGCTGAGGTAAATCTGCCCGTCGTCACCGGCCATGCTGGTCACGCCGCTTTGCTCTTCCCGCACCACGGAACCAAACGGCACCGGGCGGTCACCGCGTTTAACGGTGAGGATCGCACGCACGCCAATTCTGGCGTCGAAGGTGGCACGAACCAGCGCGCCCTCCGTCGGCACTACGCTGCTAACGTTATTTTCAATGTCGGTGTGGTTGTCCATTGTATTGGTGTCCAGCGCTACGCGGTTGTAGCGGTAAACCGTGGCATACGGCATGACGGCATAGCCGCGCCAGTCCGTTTTCACCCCGGTCTGGTTTTCAATGCTGACGCCGGAAGCGCCAGGCGCTTTAATCAATACGTTGGTATCTCCCAGCGGCTGGCTGAAAGTCACCCCGTCCACATGGCCGACCACGCCGCCAGAAGCCTGCCAGTTGAAGTCATGCTGATTGCGGTCATAGTTGTAGCCCAGGCCAAGCGTGCCGTACGTTGCCTGCCAGTTGGCGGTGGCGCTGCCGGAATAGCCGTTATTGCTGGTATGCCCCTGGCTGACGCTGTAGTTCAGGTTACGGCCTTCCAACAGCGTGCCGCCGACCCCGGTTTGCCAGCTGTTTTTGCCGTCAGAGCTGCGGCTTGTGGCCATCGTGGCATAGGCACGATCCAACGCCGTATCGCGCGAATAACCGTGCCCAAGCAGCGTGCTAAACGGAATCGAAAGATTGAAGGCGACAATCCGGTTGGTGTCTGCCAGGCCGAGCGACTTACTCCACGACCAGGAAAGTGAGTAGCTGATCCCGCGCCAACCGCTGGAGTACCCCAGCTGGTACCAGGTATTGTCCTGATCGGTTCCCCAGTAAGTTTGCTGGCTACCAGAAACGTAGACCGAGCCGTAATCGCCCAGCGACTGGGAGATGTTGACCTGAAATCGGCCCTTTTTGTTGTAGCGGAGGTTGTGATAGCTGGTCGCCACCAGCTCCTGGCGATTGCTGTCGTTGTTTTGCCACTCGTACTGGTAGCCTTCCATATTCCGGTAAGCCACATCATCCAGAGTGTAAAAACCGCGCGTGGAGTAGCGATAGCCCAGCAGTTGGAAGTTGGTCCCGTAGCCGCTCAGGGATTTGGCATACAGGAAGCGCAGCGACTGCCCCTGATGCTCACTGTCATCCGCCAGCTTGCTGCGTGCATGGGTAAGATCGAGCGAAATCGCCCCCCAGTCACCGAGGTTTTTACCGGCACCTAACGCGACGGCGGTATAGCGTTCTGCCAGCTGTGTTCCGCCATAGGCGGTGTAGCCATTCGGCAGGCCGGCAATCAGCGTACCCTGAGTAAAGAACGGCTTATCCTGCTGATTATTCCCGCTGCGGAAATCCCCCATCACCACGTCATATTTAAACCGACCTTCACGCTGCAGCATCGGCACGGTGGAATAAGGCACGGTGTACTTCTGCACAGAACCATCTTTCTCTTCTACCGTCACTTCTAAGTCACCGCTTGAAGACGTCGGGTTAAGATCGCTGATGGCGAACGCGCCCGGAGAAACGTAGCTCTGATAAATCACGTAGCCATTCTGACGGACAACAATTTTGGCGTTGGTACGCGCAATTCCGCGCACGGTTGGCGCGTAGCCCTGCAGGCTGTCCGGGTACATGCTGTCGGAAGAATAGAGGCGTGCCCCACGAAACCCGAGGCTGTCGAACACATCGCTGCCGGTGTTGCTGTCGCCCATGACCAGCTCGCCCTTGAGCGGGATAATCGTGCGCTGCAGCGTGGTGCTGATGTTCTGCCATTGATTCTGGTGGTGGCCATCACCGCTGGTGTAGTTCCATGCGCCGTTATTGCGCAGACGCCACGGGCCCAGATTCAGGCCGCTTTGCAGGTTCAGATAATAGCTGTCGTTGTAAGTGCCCCGGTTGCCGGTGAAGGTGTAGTTCAGCAGCGCTGCGGGGATCCCTTCATCCCACTGATCGGGTGGAATGTAGCCACGGGCGCTGTTGATTAAAGAGGCCTGAGGCAGGCTAATATCAAGCCGCAGGCGCGAAAAGTCATAGCTCACTTCAGCGCCGGGTACCGCCGTCGTCACGGGAACGCACTCGCCGGATTTATATTTCGCCAGCTCAGGATACGCCAGCATATTCAGCCCAAGACGCTTGAGCCAGTCAACGTCGAGACAGGCCGTCAGCCCGCCGGACTTCACGGCTTCAGAAGCAGGGACTTTCGATTCTGTCGCGGTAAAATGCACGTCTTCGGTGGCAACAAATTCATCGTTGCGCCAGATGTCTACACGATAAACGCCCGGCGGCTGGCTGCTGCCTTTTTCGAAACGAGACAGATCCGCCACCGTCGCGGTATCGTCCGACAAAAATGCCGGGTTGAAATAGCTCTCGGCGGCAGCGAACGCGGGCCAGAGTGATGCCACAATGGTCGCCGCCAGCGGCGCTAGCGTAAACACCTTACGCGAGACTGATCTCTTCATGATTTACCTGCTTCCCTTTGCCAGCCTGGCGTTACTGCATGACACCCGCTTGTGCTTTGGTCACCGCGCCGTAGTCGTTAACGGTCTGGAAGCTCACTGCCCCCTGAACGCCGGACGGCACCGCAACCTGCACGCTATTTTTTGGCGCCACCATGGTGTTAGGCAGTTTTTCACTCCCCATCTTCAGGTTGACCAGCGAAACGTAGTAAGGCGAAGGGTTGCTGATCTTCAGGTACTGGCCGCTGCGCGCGAAGCGAATCTCTTTCAGCGCATCTTCCGGCTGCATCTGCAGATTTTTAGGGCGCACGAACAGTTTGATGCGGGAAAGCACCGCCAGTTGAAGGACGTTTTTGCCCTCAACGCTGTTTTTATCCACGGAAGGGATGGCCTTCACGTTCATCCAGAAAATGGACTCCCGATCCGTCGGTAGCGCAGGTCCGGCGTAGATAATACGCAGCGTGTTTTCACTTTTTGGCTCGCTGACAAACAGCGGCGGCGTGACCACAAAACTTTTCTCTTTCTGCCCCAGATCGTTCTCGATCCATGAGTTCACCAGGAAGCGTTCTTTCGGATCGCTGTTGGTGATAGCCAGCGAGGTTTGTTTCGCATCGGCCGGGTAAATTACGCGCGTGGCGCCCAGGGCAATACCGCCTGCTGCCTGCGCATTAAAAGCAACCATCATTAAAGAGAGCATCAGTGCCGAAACGGCTTTATATAATTTGTTCATCACGACAGGTACCATCAAAATAGCCAGAATGGAGAAGCAGAGGTTCAGGGATAAACCAGCGTGAACCAGACGTCAGAGCGAATATTTCCGGGCGACATATGCTTTGAAACCGCACGATAACGGGCAGTAAAATGAAAACTCATTTCCTGCGTGGTTATTTCCGAATAAGACGCCGGTTCGCTATTGGGAATAATCAACTGCTGCTGTGGGTCAAATAACGCGAGGCCAATGCCGCTGCTGGCATCATTGCCACTTACGCTGGACGTGGCCAGAAAGACCAGCGGATCTTCCGCCGGAGTAGACCCCTGAAACGCGATGCCCACATGGTCATAAACCTCCGGGCGACAGTCCGTCAGCCGAAGGGTAAAAGGGATGCTGGGCGGCGCGTAGCTGCCAACATCTTTAAATACGTTGCTCGGGTACTGGCCCATTTGCACCGTCATTTCCTGACTTTCAGGCGCGACGGCGCAGGCGCCGTTAACCAGCTCACCCTGCATATGCACTTCCCCACCGTGGATAACCACAATGCGCTTTGCCTGAACGGGATTCACCGCAGCCAGCATCGCCAGGAGCAGGATTTTCCTTATCATCATCGTCCTCTCTGGACTCGCGTCGGACAAGCCTCATCCATGAGGCTGAATCATCCCTGTGCTCTCAGCCGTGGCTGATTATTCGTATTTCATAACGAAAGTTGCGTCCGCGTTCGCAGCACCGGCAGTGGCGGTTGCCGCAGTTGCTTTATAGCGAGCGGTGAACGGAATGGTGTTCTCACCGTCGTTCAGAGTCTGAGCGGTAGAGAAGGTAGAACCGTTCGGAGACAGGGTCTTAGAGGTACGATCCAGGATCTCGATACCTACGCCTTTCGCGGTAGTTGCGTTACCGCCAGAGTTTACCGCCAGCAGCGTTGGGTCGGTCGCATCAGTCTGGCCGGTGAATGCCACAGAAGCGGTGGCCGCAACGGTGCTATCGCAGTCGGTCAGAACGATGTTGAATGGGATCTGGGAAGAGGTATCGCCCACTTTGGTGAAAGCTGCGGTACGGTACTGACCCAGTTTAACGATCTGGCCGTCGGACTGCGTGCTCACTGCGCAAGCGGCATTAACCAGCTCGCCCTGGAAGTGTACGGTCCCGCCATTAACGGTAACAGGATCTGCTGCGTTAGCGGCACCGCTCACCAGAGCAACGGTGGCGATCAGAGAAGAGGCGATTTTGCTTAATTTCATGGGTATTCCTTCATATATAAAACGCACATCGGAGTTATGCATCCTTCATGACTCCGTTTGAATCATCATCGGTCTTAAATGACCGCATAACGCATTCCCCACATCCTGTGGGAATTCCTTAGAATGCTTAGTGGTTTCATTAGAATTAAAGACAAACGTTTCCCCAGCGTATTATTTAATGCGCCGAACGACGTTATCTTTAATAATTCAAGATGAAATTTTTATATATTCGTGATGGGTTACGAAGTGTGGCTAAATTAAGCCAAATTTGAATTAAGTAACAGATGCCAATTCTTTATGTTATATAAGCGCGGTCTTAATAAGACCTAAGAAAATACCGGGGAAACATTTCGGGAAAACGGGTAGAAAGGGATAAAAGGCTCGTTAATTTAGGGGGTTATATTGTTCTCTTAGCACCAGAATATTGTTCATTTTTTGTTAAATTTGTTTGTTTTGTGTTTCATTCAAGAAAGAGGGTTTTGAACACCTAATGCGCAATACTGAGTGAAGTTGCCAAAAGGTTAAAGACGTTGCGCAAGCGATGATACACTGGAAGGCTTGCCCCGCACTTTGACCCAGGACTTCAGGATGAATGAAACAGCCCCCCATGCCATTCCGGCAAACTCAATAACCCGCCCCAACTGGTCGGCAGTCTTTGCCATCGCGTTTTGCGTGGCCTGCCTGATTACCGTTGAGTTTTTGCCGGTTAGCCTGCTGACGCCGATGGCGCAGGAATTGAATATCTCAGAAGGCCTTGCCGGGCAATCGGTCACGGTCACCGCCTTTGTGGCGATGTTCGCCAGCCTGTTTATCACCAACCTGATTGGGTCGACCGATCGCCGCCGCGTGGTACTGCTTTTTGCTGTTTTGCTCACCGCCTCCTGCCTGCTGGTTTCGTTCGCGGGTAATTTTACTCTGTTGCTGCTGGGTCGCGCCTGCCTTGGGCTGGCGCTGGGCGGTTTCTGGGCCATGTCGGCCTCACTGACCATGCGCCTTGTTCCCGCGCGCACGGTGCCTAAGGCGCTGTCCGTGATCTTCGGGGCCGTCTCGATTGCGTTAGTGATTGCCGCCCCGCTGGGCAGCTTTCTTGGGGGGATCATTGGCTGGCGTAACGTCTTTAACGCCGCCGCCCTGATGGGGGTCGCCTGTATTCTGTGGGTCTGGAAAGCGCTGCCTTCTCTGCCGGGCGAAGCGGCGCACCAGAAGCAAAACATGTCTGGCCTGCTCAAACGCCCGGGCGTGCTGGCGGGTATGCTGGCTATTTTCATGGCGTTCGCCGGGCAGTTCTCCTTCTTTACCTATATCCGCCCGGTTTATATGACCCTGTCAGGCTTTGACGTGGACGGCCTGACGCTGGTGCTGTTGAGCTTTGGTATCGCCAGCTTCATCGGCACCTCACTTTCCGCCCCGATCCTGAAACGCTCACTCAAGCTGGCCCTGGCCTGTGCGCCGCTCATCCTCGCTATCAGCGCTGCGGTACTGGTTCTGTGGGGGGCGAACAAAGCCGTGGCGTCAGTCATTGCCATTGTCTGGGGACTGGCCTTTGCCCTCGTGCCGGTCGGCTGGTCGACGTGGATAACCCGCTCGCTGGCGGATCAGGCGGAAAAAGCCGGGTCGATTCAGGTGGCCGTGATCCAGTTGGCCAACACCTGCGGGGCGGCTGTCGGCGGCCTGGCGCTGGATAACCTCGGCCTGCTGGCACCGCTCATCTTGTCCGGCAGCCTGATGCTGCTGACGGCGGTGCTGGTTGCGGTGAAGGTTAGGGCTTAAAAACAGCTAAAAATAGCGCCGGGTATCAGGCGCTATTTTTTTATCAACCGCGCCAGAAAGGCTTATCCCCCAGGATTGTCGCACGGTGCATAATGCGGCGGGCCGGGAGATAATCGGCGTTGGCGTAATGCTGCGTGACGCGGTTATCCCAGATGGCAATATCGTTTTGCTGCCAGCGCCAGCGCACCTGGAACTCCGGTTTGGTGATGTGGGCAAACAGGAAGTCCAGCAGCGTCTCGCTCTCTTTTTCCGTCAGGTTAACAATGCGCGTGGTAAAGCCTTCGTTGACAAACAGCGCCTGCTTGCCGCTGATCGGATGCGTGCGAATCACCGGATGGCGCAGCGGCGGGTTCTTCGCCACGGCTTCGCGCCAGCGCTGGTGTTCGACGTCGCTGTGGGCGTATTTGTACTCCGGGAACGATTTACGGAAATCGTGCTCCGCCTCCAGCCCGGATAACAGCGTTTTAAACGGTTCGGACAGCGCCTCATAAGCGGCAATCCCGCTGGTCCACAGCGTATCTCCACCGGTTTCCGGCAGCTGTTTCGCCGCCAGAATCGCCCCGGCAGGCGGCGTTTCAATAAAGGTCACGTCGGTGTGCCAGTTGTCGTTATCCGGCGGATTATCGTTGTGGGTATCCAGCACGATAATTTCTTCCACCCCTTCGGCATGCGGGTAAACCGGGTGAATATGCAGGTCGCCAAAGCGCAAAGCCAGCGCGCGCTGCTGTGCGGGCGTGATTTCCTGTTCGCGGAAGAACAGCACCTGGTGGCGGATCAGCGCGTGGTAAATCTGCTCGAACTGGTTGTCGCTCAGGCCGCGCGTTAAATCCACGCCGTCGACCTGCGCCCCGATATACGGCCCCAACGGCTTAATGTTCACTTTTTCACTCATTGCCCTTCTCCATGCCACGGGGTCAGGCGGCGCTGTAGCGCCCGCAGCCCCAGTTCTAAACAAAATGCGATGACGGCAATGACGCCGATACCGGCCAGCACCACGTCGGTCGCCAGAAACTCACCGGCGGACTGCACCATAAAGCCCAGCCCACGCGTGGCAGCGATAAGCTCTGCGGCCACCAGCGTGGACCAGCCCACGCCCAGCCCAATGCGGAACCCGGTCAGAATTTCCGGCAGCGCGCCCGGCAAAATCACATGCCAGATAACCTGCCAGCGAGATGCGCCGAGCGCCTGAGCGGCACGAAGGCGTACCTGCTTCGCGCTGCGCACGCCCGCCATGGTGGACATGGCCACGGGCGCAAAAATCGCCAGGTAAATCAGCAGGATTTTAGATGTCTCGCCGATGCCAAACCAAATCACCATCAGCGGTAAATAGGCCAGCGGCGGCACCGGACGGTAAAGCTCGATCAGCGGATCAAGAATGCCGCGCACGGTGGGACTCAACCCCATCGCAATGCCCACCGGAATACCAATCAGTACCGCAGCGGCGAGCGCGGTAAGAATGCGTCCCAGGCTCGCGGCCAGGTGCTGCCACAGCGTGGCGTCCATAAAGCCCTGCGGCCCGGCGATGGTGATAAGCTTCGCCAGCACCTGACCCGGCGGCGGCAGAAACAGCGGGCTTATCCAGTGCTGCGCCGCTACCCACCACCACAGCAGCACCAACACCCCCAGTGTGGTTGCGCTCAGGGTGAGCTGACGCGAAAACGGCCAGCGCCACGCTAATTTGCGGCGCACGGGTTTGTCCTGAATAACGACGCTCATAAGAAGCCCTCCCGCTGATCGAACACGCGGCTCAGCACGTATTCACGTTTGGCGATAAATTCCGGGTCAGATTTGATGCTGCGGCACGGCTCCCCGGCGGCAAAGCGGCGGCCAAAATCAAGCGGGAGCCGCTCCAGGACGCGGCCAGGGCCAGGCGATAGCAAGACCAGCTCCGTCGCCAGAAAGACGGCTTCCTCAATGTCGTGGGTGATCAGCAGCACCTGCCGACGGCTTTCGTGCCACAGCTTCAGCAGCAGGGTTTGCATCTGCTCGCGGGTAAAGGCATCCAGTGCGCCAAACGGCTCGTCCAGCAGCAAAAGCTGGGGCTTCGTCGCCAGCGCCCGGGCAATGCCCACCCGCTGCCGCTGCCCGCCCGAAAGCTGCCAGATGGCGTTTTTTGCCTTATCTTCCAGCCCTACCTTGCGCAGCATGTCGAGCGCAATCTCTTCGCGCTCGGGCTTAGCCTGCCCGGCAAGCTGCAGCCCGAAGGCCACGTTATGCAGCACCGAGCGCCAGGGCAGCAGCCCTTCGTTCTGAAAAACAACCCCGCGCTCGGCGCCGGGGCCTGCAACCGTTTTGCCCTGCAGCGTAATGCTGCCGGAGTGATAAGGGACGAAACCGGCGATCAGGTTAAGCAGCGTGGTCTTACCGCAGCCGGAAGGGCCGAGCACCACCAGCAGCTCGCCCTCGTCCACCGTCAGATTAATGTCGTCGAGTACCGGCTTGCCGCCGTACTCCGCGCTGAGATGCGAAACCTGTAGCATCGCCGTGTCTCCTGTTTACTGCGCCAGCGGCTTCACGAAGCGGTCGGTCACAAACTGGCTATAATCGGTGGCGACCGCCGGCACTTTGCCCTGCTCTTTCAGGAAGTGCGCGGTGTCCACGATGGCTTTGTTCACCGGGCCGCTAAGCTGTTCAACCTGCTGCGTCGCCGTCAGGTAGGTATTGCCCTTCACCAGCCCCGGGACGTCGCTTTCCGGCACGCCGCTCAGACGCGAAAGCTTGCTCAGGTTGTCCGGCTGTTTAAGCCAGCCATCCGGGTTGGTGAGATAGCTTTGCTGAGCAGCAACGGCGCTGCGGGCAAAAGCGGTGACCACATCGGGGTGTTTTTCGGCAAAGTCTTTACGCACTACCCAGACATCGAGCGTTGGGGAGCCCCATTGGCCCACCTGCGCCGAATCCGTCAGCACGTTGCCGTCTTTTTCCAGCTCGTTCACTGCCGGAGCCCAAACGTAAGCGGCGTCGATGTCCCCGCGCTGCCAGGCGGCGATGATTGCCGGAGGCTGAAGGTTAAGGATTTGCACCTGATCCGGCTTGATGCCCCAATGTTTGAGGGCAGCCAGCAGGCTGTAATGGGTGGTGGAGATAAACGGCACGGCGATGCGTTTGCCGATCAAGTCCTGCGGCGTTTTGATGCCTTTTTTGACCACCAGCGCTTCGGAGTTACCGAGCCGGGAGGCCAGCAGGAAAACTTCAATCGGTACGTTCTGGCTGGCGGCAACGGCCAGCGGGCTGGAGCCGATATTGCCGATTTGCACATCGCCCGAGGCCAGCGCCCGCACCACGCTCGCGCCGCTGTCGAACTTACGCCATTCCACTTTCGCCCCGCTGTCTTTGGCAAAAGCGTCATCGGCTTGCGCAACTTTGGCGGGTTCGGCGGAGGTTTGATACGCCACGGTGACGTCCACCGCGTGGGCCTGAGCTGCGATTAAGGCCAGTGCAACCAGCCAGAGTGAGTGTCGTTTTGCTGCCATGATTCTGCTCCTGTCTCGGGGGAGAAAGCAGTATTTCCAACGACAACGATTCCATAAAAGAATAAAAAATTATCGCTAATGCCTTTCCGTCCTTAGAAAAAAAGTGAGTATCGATAGTTATTGAGCGGCAATAAATAAAACACCTGTCTTATTTGGCGGGAAACAAATGATTAAAAACGTTTCTTTCCTGGCGGCAAATAAAGCCATTCTGACCTTTTTGGCACGATTGGCGCGCCGTTCTGCACGAAATGCCTTTCACGGCTTCCCTAAAATAAGCATTATTCCAACAAGCAAGAGGTCGTTATGAAAAAGCATATTGTGGTTGCCGCGCTGGCATTTTTATCGTTATCCGCCGAAGCCGCTGGGTTTCAGGTAAAAAGTAGCGAGATGAAAAGCGGGACGCCGCTTGCAACAGCGCAGGTCTTCGAAGGCTTTGGCTGCTCCGGTGGCAATCAGTCACCCGAACTGAGCTGGTCAGGCGCGCCAAAAGGCACCAAAAGTTTTGCCGTGACCGCCTACGACCCGGACGCTCCTACTGGCAGCGGCTGGTGGCACTGGACGGTGGTGAATATTCCCGTCGCCGTAACGTCTCTTGCCGCCGACGCGGGGAATAAAGACGGCACAAAACTTCCGACTGGCGCTGTTCAGGGCAGAAACGATTATGGTTATGCTGGCTTTGGTGGCGCATGTCCGCCAAAGGGCGATCAACCGCATCATTACCACTTTAAAGTCTGGGCATTAAAAACCGACAAGCTGCCGATTGACGCCAACGCCAGCGGCGCCCTGGTTGGCTACATGTTAACCGCCAACAAAATAGCCACGACAGAAGTGGTTCCGGTCTACGGCATCAAGTAAGGAGTTATTATGCAGGCAGAGGCAGAGTCGCGCGTGGCGATACAGGAAATTCGCATGTATCAGGCCCACGAACTCCATCGGGTTAAACTGCTGATGCCTGCCTTATGCCGCATTCGCCAGGGTAAAAAAGTGGTGAGCTGGGGCGAGCAAAACGATATTGCCAATAACAGCCAGATAATCCTGTTTCCCTCCGGGCATGAGTTTGGCATTGCTAATTATCCCGAGGGCGGTTTTTATCTGGCAGAAATGCTCTATCTGCCGCCGGGATTAATTCAGCGCTTCCGGCAGTTTTATCCTCTGGAGCCGCAGGAAGAGAGCAAACGTGGCTTTTGTTTACGGCAAAATGAAGGGCTGGTTTTCTGCTGGGAACAATTAAAAAGTGCCCTGCAGAAAAAGCTGCCAGCTCAGGTTTTAGAACATCTGGCGATGGCGATTTTGCTGACGCTGGGGAAGAACAACATCAGCGATCTTTTTCTCTCTCATCCGCAGGATTCGCTGGTCAGTCGCTGCCAGAACCTTTTGCTGGCCAACCCTGGCGCGCGCTGGACAGCCCCGGAAATGGCGCGTCAGCTGTTTATGTCCACCTCAACGCTGCGCCGCCACCTCGCCGCCGAAGGCGAAAGTTTCCAGAACCTGCTGGATGACGTGAGGCTGAATAACGCCCTCGCCGCCATCCAGACAACGCACACCCCGATAAGCGAAGTGGCAAGAGAGAACGGCTATCTTTGTCCGTCTCGCTTTACCGCTCGTTTTCAAAAACGCTTCCAGATAACGCCGCGCGCGCTGCGGCAGGCCGCTAAAGCGCAGTAAATTCAGCTCAAATCAACGTTCTTACAGCCAAAGCACCAGGTCATGATAAACCCGGCCACGTAGGCGATAACAATCCCGGCAACGTAAACCGCCATCCCGGCGAAGATCCCCTGATGAGAAGTCATCAGCGGAATCGACACCAAACCCGACGGCCCAAACACCGTATTCAGCCCGACAGGCAGCCCCAGCCAGGCCACCAGCCCGATGAAGAACCCGCCAATCCCGCCGCCGATACAGGCGGTGATAAACGGCTTAAGGCGCGGCAGCGTCACGCCGTAAATCAGCGGCTCGCCAATGCCCAGCAGGCCGGGAATAATCGCCCCTTTGATTTGCGTGCGCAGGACCGAGCCTTTCGGCGAACGGGCAAACAGGGCCAGCGCCGCTCCCACCTGTCCCGCACCGGCCATCGCCAGAATCGGGAACAGCGAGTTAAAGCCCTGAGCATCCATCAGCGCGAAATAGACCGGGACAAATCCCTGGTGAATACCAAACACCACGGCAATCAGGAACAGCCCGGCCAGAATCGCCGTGCCGAACGGGTTGCCGTTCAGGTGCATAAACAGCCACGACATGCCTTTGAACAGCTCGCCGCCGATGGGCATGATCGCCACAAAGGTAATCGCCCCGGTGATCAATAAGGTCATCGTCGAGGTAAGGATCATATCCAGGTTGTCCGGGATCATCCGTCGAACCTGACGTTCGATCCACGCCCCGAGCATACAGGCCAGCAGCACGCCAATAATGTTGCCGCGCGGATCGATAGCCAGCCCGAAGAAGGTATCCATTCCGGCGTAATAGCCCACTTTACCTTCCGGCACGTAGCGCAGAATAAACAGCGAGGCAATGATCGCCCCGTTTACGCCGGTACCGCCGAAAGCTTTCTGGGTGTTGAAGCCAATCAGAATGCTCAGGAAGGTAAACAGCCCGATACTGAACACCTTCATATAGGCGATAAGCTGGGTCAGCCATGCCGCAGGGGTTGTGCCTTCCACCACCAATGTTTGCTGCAGCAGCGTGGCAATCCCCAGCAGCAGCCCGGCGGCAATAAAGCCCGGGATCAGCGGCGTGAAGATGGTGGCAAACTTGGTGAGGAAGTTATGCACCGCGCTGTTCTGCTTCGCCTTCATCTGCTGTTTGTTCTGGCTGGCGAGCGCGGCCAGGTCCGCACTTTCGCCACGCTCCGGCTCGCTTAAGCCCTCCAGCCTGAGCATCGAATTCATCAGCTCGCTGGCGGTTTGCGCTTTGCCAGGACCGAGAATAATTTGCAGCTGGTCGTCGCCGTTGACCACGCCCATCACGCCGGGAATTTTCTTCAGGTCGTCGTGCTGAACGAGATCTCTGTTTTTGAGCGTCAGCCTGAGGCGCGTCATGCAGTTGCCGCAGACAAGAATATTGCCGCTGCCGCCCGTCAGGCGCAGGATGTCTTCCATCATCGAGCCGGTGATTTTCGCCATAGCTACCCGTTTAACCCCCGCAATGCTTCACGTATAAAACCTTGTTTTTTCGCCAGCAGCTCGCTTGCCTCTTCGGCTGACAGGCCGCTCAGCAGCATAAAGATCGCCGTTTTGCAGTGGCGATTGCAGGCGCTAAGCGCGGTTTCGGCCTGCTCCGGGCTGCATTCGGTCGCCGCCACCACAATATTGACCTGGCGCTGGATCAGCTTGGCATTGGTCGCTTCCACGTCCACCATCAGGTTGCCGTAGACTTTGCCGCTGCGGATCATCGACCCGGTGGTGATCATATTCAGGATCAGCTTTTGCGCCGTCCCGGCTTTCATGCGTGAAGAGCCGGTGACGATTTCCGGGCCGACGACCGGCTCAATGGCGATATCCGCCGCCTGGCTCATTTCACTGCCGGGATTACAGGAGATCGCGGCGACGGTGGCGCCCACGCTTTTTGCATAGGCCATGGCACCCAGCACGTAAGGCGTGCGCCCGCTGGCGGCTATCCCCACCAACACGTCACGCGCGCTGAAATTCAGGTTACGCAGATCCTGCTCGCCCATTTCACGATTGTCTTCGGCGTTTTCTACCGCCTGCAGAATGGCCGGATGCCCACCGGCAATCAGCCCGACGACCTGCTCACGCGGCGTGCCGAAGGTTGGCGGGCACTCACTTGCATCCAGAATGCCCAGACGACCGGACGTCCCCGCGCCGCTGTATATCAGCCTGCCGCCCTGGGCGAAAGCGGCCACCACTTTATCGACGACCTGCGCGACCTGTGGCAGCGTGGCCTCCACCGCCAGCGGCACCTGCTTGTCTTCGTTATTGATAACGTTAAGCATCTCTAAGGTGGACAGTGTGTCGATGTCCGCGCTGGCCGGATTGCGGCCTTCGGTGACCAGTTGGGTTAAGTTAATTTTCATCGGGACATCCGTTATGTGTGTTCTGTTGTGCATAGTATGGAATATTTTATTCCATTTGTGCGCGCATTATCACGAATATTTTATTCTACTGGCGGTGGAATAATACGCAAATTATTCCATCAGTCGTTTTCTGTGTTAGTATCCGCCCGCTATTTCTACCGAACTTACTCAGAGGCTTGATGCTGGAGAATGTCATCATCTGATAATCAGTGCCCCGCCTGTCACAGGCCGGACTGATTATCACTGCGCTTAACTCTTATGCGAACACACGCGTTGTGTTGGCACGTTTTGCACATGATGATGAAAAGGTTTTTCAGCATGAATTTATCCCGTCAGGAACAGCGTACCCTTCACGTTTTAGCGAAAGGGGGACGCATCGTTCACACTCGCGACTCGTCAGGCCGCGTCACCGCCGTTGAATGTTACTCCCGCGAAGGGTTGCTGCTTAGCGACTGCACGCTGGCCGTGTTCAAAAAGCTCAGAACCAAGAAGCTGATTAAATCCAGCAACGGGCAGCCGTACCGGATCAACACCACCGGGTTGAACAACGTTCGCGCCCAGCCGGATAACAGGTAATTGACGAGAGCCTGGATGAAACAGGCGTTTTGAAGGGCTAAAACAGATAACGGGCCATCTGGCCCGTCGAGACTGATGACAAAGCTCATGCGGATAAAATTTTGCAATCTGTCACCAGAAAAATAAACCGGAAAATCAATTCATTGATTTTCGGCTGCTCGCCACAAAGAAGGAAAAACCACGCCTTTTCCCTCTTTGTCAGCATCCTGAACGGGCCAACTGGCCCGTTTTTTCAGTGCTCGAGTTCAGCGGCCGGGGATTCTTCTTCGCAATACTGGTTGAAGCGTTCACAGAACCACGCTTTTTGCTCGGCGGTCATGTTGCCGGTTACGGCCTGGAGATTCACCTGCTGCCCCGAAGCCTGCATATGCGCGAAGCTGCGCGCCAGAAAATCAAAATTCTTTACTGCCTGTAGGTCTCTGTTCATCAGCATATCCCTCTGTGCGTTAACTTTTGGGTAAGTCATATGCTTCTGTTTTCAGTATCGGCCCGCTGACGATTATTTTTTGAACAATGAATGCGCTTTTTGGCAAAAGGATCGGGACGTCCGTTATCAACGCCCGGCCACAGAGCGCTGACGTAACCCTTGCCACAGTAAAACAATCGCCGACACAGCCAGCCACGGCAGGAGCAGTTCGTTAAGCTTCTCCCAGCCAAGCCACTCGAGTAACGCCCCGGCGCTTAAAGAACAACTCAGGCCAACAATAAAGATAGTCATATCGTTAACCGCCTGCGCCACGCCCTTTTCCGCCGCCGAAAATGTGGTGGTTAGCAGGGCAGTCCCGCCGATATAAAGGAAGTTCCACCCCAGCCCCACGAAAACCAGCGCTCCGGCAAACGAAGTGAAGCTGGTCCCCGTCAGCGCCAGCAGAATATGGCAGCCGAATAGCGCCACACCGGTCAGCATCACGCGGATACTGCCGAAGCGTGCAATCAGTTTGCCGGTAATGAAAGAAGGGAGAAACATCGCCAAAACATGCAGTTGAATAACGCTGGAGGTTTGCGCCAGCGAATGGTGGTGGTGCGACATCGCCAGAGGCGTGGCCGTCATAGCCAGAATCATGATGCCGTAACCCGTGGCCGCACTAAAAAGCGCCGTCAGATAAGCAGGCTGCCTGATAACGACTTTCCAGGGCCGGGTCGGAGCATCATTAGCGACGGCTTCCCGGCTCGCGGGAGCGGAAAGGCGGGAA
Source organism: Cedecea sp. NFIX57 (assembly GCF_900177785.1). Lineage (NCBI taxonomy): Bacteria > Pseudomonadati > Pseudomonadota > Gammaproteobacteria > Enterobacterales > Enterobacteriaceae > Cedecea > Cedecea sp. NFIX57. The sequence goes on from NZ_FXAS01000021.1 coordinate 59,271, forward strand.
AGCAAAAACACCGCCACAAAGGAGATCCCCGTCAGAATCATGAATGATCCCAAATAGTGTGGGGTCATGAGATCGCTGCCGAACCGGGCAAGCAATGGCCCCGCCAGCGCCGCCACAATCCCCCCCGTCATGACCAGTGAAATAGCCTTTGGCCGGAACGTATCGCTGGCCACTTCGCTGGCGGCAAAACGATAGAACTGAGCAAAAGACTGATACACCCCCACCAGCAGCGTGCCAACGCACAGCAGAATAAATGAGGCAGACATAATCCCTAACCCCGCTATCACACCGCCAGCGACTCCTGCAGCAGCTCCGGTCATAAACCCGGTTTTTCGCCCCACTTTGGCCATCCACAGCGAAGCGGGAAATGTCGTTAGCGCGGTGCCAAGGAACATGGCGGCGATTGGCGCCGTCGCAAGCCCAGGTGAAGGTGCAAGCCGCCCACCCGCCAGGCCGCCGATTGTCATCACCAACACCGAGACGGTTTGAAAAATGGCCTGGGCGCCCACCAAAAGGAGCACCTGGCGATACATGTTTTTATATGACATCGGATTTATCCCGTATAACATTGAGCTGGTCGCTGACGAAAAACCTTTCTCTGCAGGTGGGATTTTTCGTCATATTGCGCTATCATTTTAACATTCAATTGAATGATTGAATGTTGCTGTTAACGGGGTGAAGAGTCAATGAGTCAACCGGAAAAATTTTTGTATTCGCACCTCGGCGAGCTGGCGAGGTTGCTGGGCAATGGCGCGAGAATTGAAATTCTGGAGCATCTTGCCGGAGGAGAACTGTCCGTTGAAATGCTGTCCGGGCTGACGGGTATGTCCGCGGCCAGCACCTCGCAGCACCTGCAAAACCTTCGAAAAGGCAACTTTGTGGCCTCCCGGCGCGACGGCAAACACATCATCTATCGGCTGGCTGACGGCCCGGTCAGAAGCGTGATTGCCAGCCTTCGCTGTTTTGCCGAATACAACAACGAGGCAATTCGCAGTATTGCTGCCGACTACCAGAACGCCAGCGAGAGGCTGGAACCGGTGGGCCGCGAGGAGTTGCTAAGTCGCCTGGAAGCCGGTGCCGTGACGCTGCTGGACGTCAGGCCAGAGGACGAATTTGGCGATGGCCATCTTCCGGGGGCCCTGAATATTCCACTCAAAGAGCTGGAAGCGCGTCTGGCCGAACTGCCCAAAGACAGAGAAATTGTCGCCTATTGCCGGGGAGCGCACTGCATTCTTTCCGTCGAAGCAGTCGAATATCTTCGTCGAAAAGGCTACAAGATCCGCCGCTTTGATGCCGGCTATCCGGAATGGTTGGCCGCAGGTCTGGAGACAGAAGCTTAGCGCTGCCGAACCGGCCTTGTGAGCTGCGCCGCCTCCAGCGTTAACTTTGCGGCAGTAAACCTGTCGCTGCGCACGCCAAGGACCTCCTTTTCCCACAGCGGATTCAGCGGCACGTGGTAGCCCGCGTTCTTGGCCTGCAGCACCAGTTCAGCCAGATCGTCTTTGTTTTCAATGATGCACAAAGGCTCGAAGCGCCCTATTTTATGCGGCAGCGCGAACGTGGCCGGGTAGTTGCTCTCCGGATCGGTCACCGGGTTGGCGCTGTCCGTCGCGTGATGCACCACTTTCTCCCCATCCCCCACAAGCGCCTGATTCAGCATGCCAATCATCCGGCGGGCACGCTCGCTCGCGTTGCCTATTTCGTCATCGCTCTTGCGGTAGAAGCTCGCCGGATTGTCATAGTCCCCGCGCAGCGCCTGATGCTCAGGCAGCGTGCGGTAATTTTCCAGCCGCTGACGAAATACCTGATGGGAGACATCCGGCACCTGCAAATTATCCTCAGGCCCTAATTCGCTGACGTGCGGGGCGATGACCATCAGATCGTAATCCGCCGTGAAGGGCCGGGCTTCGGCGTGTGGGGCAAGCACCTGCAGGGGTTCCCCGTGATGGGAAATTTCATACCGCGCTTCTCCACTGCCAGGCAAACGCCGGGCCTCAAACGCATAATGCTCGCCGCCTGGACCGCTGGCCCGGAGATGGCTCACGCCGCTGGCGTTTTCCGGCGACAGCTTGTCGATAAACCCCTGCGCAAACAGGTCATGCAGACGGCTCTGGGACACTTCCAGCGGCACGGCGGCGGCATGCTCTTCGGCAATACAGGCCTGCGTTTGCAGGTTAAACTTCGCGATTCGCTCAGGCGAAGCGTTCTCCAGCTTGCTAAACCGCTGCTCCACACAGATAAACCCCGCCTGCGGCCCCCAAGAGGCGCTTTTCCCCTTGATATGAAAGCCTTTGGTCGGATGCCCGGCCTCAATCAGCGCCGTCGCCAGCTTGTCCACCGGGCGAACGCCAATGATGCAGTTGTGCTCCGAGGCAACTCTCTGCAGCGGGATAAGGTGCGCGGGCACGAGGCCGGTTTTGTCTTTGATATGCGAGACAAGCTGCGGGAGATCCGTGCCGCGCGTTTGACTCGCCACGGACAGGTGGGGTTCTGCAGGGCGATACGCCGCAGGGGTAGATTCAACTTTCATTTTTACGGCCTGGCTCCCGGCGATAAACAACAAGCTATGGAGGCTGCGGCCGGGAAAAGACGGCTGGGGCAGCATCACGCGAAAACATCACCCGGGTGAATGCTCGCGGATTGCCCCGCCGCCCTGGTTCCGGTTAAGTCTTGTCTTTCACCGTTTCGGTTCCACCGTTATTTTTCACCGAGGCAATGCCTTTATCCCGGGATTGCTCCGTGGCGTACATCTGGCTGGTACCAATCACCTGATGATTCCCGGCCTTGAGGTTGAAGTAGAACTTCCCGTTGCTGGCGACCTTCTTGTCGTAGCGCTCCTCCAGCGGGCTGTTGGTGCGCACGGAGGCGATGCCGTTGTCCGCCGAGGCGCGGGTTTTATACAGCTCGCTGGTGAGCACCACTTCGCCATTGCCCGCCTTGAGCACGAATTTAAATTGCCCGTCGCTGCTTTTGCTTAATTCGAACCAACCAGACATGTTAACTCCTTGATTAAAATCATAAACAGTTAATAGATTGGGTGAACATCAAAAACAGTATGTACGAAAAACAAACAGATCGCCCACTCCGCCAGCGCATCGGCGGGACAAATGTCCCGGCGACGATACGGATTTCAGATCCCGCTGGCAGTTTTCACGCTAATCTGTGGGCAACGCGGGACGGGCGTCCTGTCCTTATTTGACGGGAAATTTTATAGTGAACAGCATGAAAAACGAGAGCAGGCCCGGCGACTGGCTGAATGTCATTGAGCGCGTGACCGGTGACCCGGTGCTGTATGAGCTGCTGAAGTATTGCCCGCTGGATATTCTGCGCAGCTGGCAGCTAAAACATTACCCTCGCGGCTCGCTGATTTTTCGCCAGGGGGAAATTTGCGATGAATTCCACCTGATTGTTAAAGGGGAAATCGACGTTTTCACTACCGCCGACGACGGGCGAAAATATTCCCAGGCGCGCTATAAAAAAGGTGACATTCTGGGGGAGCTGGAAATCTTCGAGCGGCGGCAATACATCTGCTCGGTGGAAGCGGTCAGCGACGCAGCGCTTTTAGTGCTGACGCGGGAAGAATTTATTCGCTGGCTGGGGTTAGACAATTACTTTAATCAAAAAATACTACAGTCCGTGAGCGATCAATATTATCAGCTCTCCAAAAAGGCCGGGGAAGACATTCTTTATTCGTTACATCAGCGTATTTGCCTGGTGCTGTGGCAGAAATACCAGTCAATACAGGGCAGCATCCCGCTTAATAAGCAGCAATTAAGCGAGCAGTTTGCGGTAGCCCCGCGCAGCATTAACCGCATTTTATCCGAACTGCGGGAAGACAATATTATTGCGATTCACGGCGAGCAGATTCAGGTTCTCGACCCTCAGCGCCTGCGCCAGCACGCCGAACATTAAATAACAGCAGCCAATCCTGAGCCATGCCAAATGGCTCGTTTAACGCCAGGTAACTATCATGACCCAACTCCAGCCCCATATCCGGCTCAGCCGGGAGATGACGCACGCCCGTTATGCGCTCCTGCCGGGCGATCCGAAACGCGTGGAACACGTCGCGCAGTTTCTGGACAACGTGGAAGACTTCGGCAGCAACCGGGAATATCGCGCCCTGCGCGGCTGGTTCCGCGGCGTGGAAGTGCTGGTGATGTCCACCGGCATGGGCGGGCCTTCGACCGCCATCGCCGTGGAAGAGCTACGCCAGATTGGCGTCACCAACCTTATCCGCATCGGCAGCTGCGGGGCGATGCAAAACCACATTCGCCTCGGCGACCTGGTGATCGCCACCGCCGCCGTGCGGGACGAAGGCACCAGCCAGATGTACATCGACAAAGGCTACCCGGCCTGCGCGGACATCGGCCTGGTGCACCACCTGACTCAGCAGGCCAAACGCCTGGGCTACGCCAGCCACTGCGGCTACGTGCGCAGCCACGACAGCTTCTACACCGAACGCGAAGACGAGATTAACCAGTTCTGGTCCGGCAAAGGCATTCTCGCCGCGGATATGGAAACGGCGCCGCTGATGGTTGTTGGCGCGCTGCGTGGCCTGCGCATCGCCTCCGTGCTTAACGTGGTGGTGGAGCACAGCGGCAATCTGGAAGAAGGCATTAACAACTACCAGCAGCAGGAACACTCCTGCCTGCAGGGTGAATCCCGCGAGATTTTACTCGCCCTCGAAGCGCTCTACCTTGACAGCCAGGAGCAGTAATCATGGATTTCTTTAGCATTAAGAATGTGATGGTCACCATTCCGCTCGGCGAAGGCGGCTACGCGCTGTCGTGGATCGAGGCCATCGGCACCGTCTTCGGCCTGCTCTGCATCTGGTTCGCCAGCAAAGAGAAAATCATCAACTACCTGTTCGGCCTGATTAACGTCACGCTGTTTGCGGCGATCTTCTTCCAGATCCAGCTTTACGCCAGCCTGCTGCTGCAGGTGTTCTTCTTCGCCGCCAACCTGTACGGCTGGTACGCGTGGAGCCGCCAGAACGAGGCCAACGAGGCCGCGCTGAAGATCCGCTGGCTGCCGCGCAGCAAGGCGCTCACGCTGGCGGCGGTGTGCCTGGTCACCATCGCGCTGATGACCTTCTTCATCGACCCGGTCTTCGCCGTGCTGACCCGCATTGCGGTGGGCATTATGCAGAGCCTTGGCGTCGCGGTTGAGATGCCGCAGCTGCAGCCCGATGCCTTCCCGCTGTGGGATTCCGCGATGCTGATCCTGTCGATTGCCGCGATGGTGCTGATGACGCGTAAATACGTCGAGAACTGGCTGCTTTGGGTGGTTATCGACGTGATTAGCGTGGTGATTTATGCCATTCAGGGCGTGTATGCCATGTCGCTGGAGTACATCCTGCTGACGGCGATTGCGGTGATGGGATCTGTGGCGTGGATCAAGAGCGCCCGAATGACTGGCTCCCGGCCGCTGGCTTAAATCGTTTTATTCAGTTTAAGGGCCGCTAAGCGGCCCTTTTGTTATTCGGATATATCTCATTTATAAAGCCGGATGAAAATTAAGGGCTTTTTAAATAATCTCAAGATTTTCAGCGACCACTTTCAACCCGCTCAGCGTATTCATCTACACTTTATTTCAGGCACAGCAGCGACATCATTTTTAACGATCGTTAGCAGGTCGTTTTCACTCTCTCTTTTTACCGTCTTTTCCGTTTCTATTTTCATTCAGGCCTCTCCCTTTAATCGTTCACGACCACTGGATAACCTCATGAAAATATTGTTTTTAAAAATCTTCACGCTGAATTTCAACCCACAATTTTACCTATCAGAGCAATCAAACACGCCGCAAAACAGTTTGTTATAACCAGCTTACTGCCACGCATAAGCCCGCAGCACAAAATTTTGCGACATCTGTTGCTTTGCACCTTCTCATAAAAGTACGGGGTTAAACGATGAATAAGTTAAAAACACTAAAACTGATGCTTGGCTTTACCGCCCTCGCCTGCACCGGGCTGGCGCAGGCCGCCACTGTCGCCATGAACACCGTGGACGCCAACGGCACGTCCACCCCGGCGGGCACCATTGAATACCACGCCACCCAGTACGGCGTGGTCTTTACACCGAACCTGAAAGGCCTGCCGCCGGGTATTCATGGCTTCCACGTTCACACGAATCCGAACTGCGGCCCCGCCATGCAGGACGGCAAAATGGTGGCTGGCCTCGCGGCGGGCGGCCACTTAGATCCGGCCCACACCGGCAAGCATGAAGGCCCGTGGGGCAACGGCCACCTTGGCGACCTGCCTGCGCTGTACGTCGACAGCGACGGCACAGCAACCTACCCGGTACTGGCACCGCGCCTGCGCATGTCTGACCTCAAAGGCCACTCGCTGATGATCCACGCCGGCGGCGACAACCACTCTGACCACCCGGCAATGCTCGGCGGCGGCGGCGCGCGTATGGTTTGCGGAGTCACGTCATGAGCAAACGCTTCTTAACAGTTGCGTGCTTCACGCTGATGATGGGCGGGCTGCCGGCCCTGGCGAATGCGGCAGAGACTTCCATCGACGCGCCCAAAGGCGAGCACCTGCAAACCGAGCTTTATGCCCGAGGCGTGCAAATCTACCGCTGCGCGGCGGCAGACACAGAAGCCAAAACCGGGAACTGGGTATTCCAGGCCCCGGAAGCCGACCTGTTTAGCGACAAAGGCCTGAAGCACCTCGTCGGCAAGCACTTTGATGGCCCGCACTGGCAGGCCACGGATGGCAGCGTGGTCGCCGGGACGCTGAGTGCCAGCCGCCCGTCGAAAGATAAAGGTTCGATTCCGTGGTTGCTGCTGACCGGCACCTCTGCAACACAGCCTGGCCTGTTTGCCAACGTGAGCAGCATCCAGCGCGTGGACACACACGGTGGTGTCACAGGTCCAACGGCCTGCGACCCGGCCACCTTTGGTGCCACGCTGAAAGTGCCTTATACGGCGACCTATCGTTTTTACAGCAAATAGCAACAATAAAAGCCCCGGTCGCAATGCCGGGGCTTTATACAAGGAAGTTTATTTTGCGAGCAAGTGCTGGAAACCATAGATTTTCCGGACCATAGCACCAAAGGTCCAGTTGTCAGCGGTAATATGACGGTCAGATATACAAACCCGCAAAGAAAATTCGCATCAATTTTGATGAATTAATTAATAAGCACTAAGGTAACATCTCGATACCAAACTCATCCTGTAGTTTCTGACGTTGCTCGGTTGAAAGACTATTAATTTTCAATGCAATGTCAATTATCGAGGGGGAAAGATTCAATAAAGTGTCAGCCGTGCTGTTAGCATACTGGCTGGACAATGCCGACATTGCCTGCACGATAACAAGGTGCCGCTGCGTTTCTGATATATGCCGAAAAAGCATTGTCAGCAAAGCTATATCATCTTCAACACCGACTGATTCTTTTTTTCCACCGTCTTCCCCCAGAAACCATGAAGCATTCACGCCTGTCGCTTTTGCTAGTTTCGTCAGCTGTACAATGCTGGGGGAAGACTCGTGCTTCAGATATCCCCTGATCGCCGCCTCAGATAAACCGGATTTGCGAGCCAGTGAACTTTTGGTATCACCCGACATTTCCATAGCAGCAGCTAGTCGTGTTCCAAAAGTGTGTTCATTTATAAATTCAGTCGGTTGACGTTCTTTCTTTATCATACTGATTAGCTCATAACCGTTTGATTTAACACGGGTACGGAATTAATTGACAATAAATCGAAATATTTATCGAAAAAAACTTTTATTTCGCATTAAATTTCGATACCATGTCAGTATAAATTGCAGACAGCCATCCTCTGCATACCTGATTCCTGAGCATCGCACAGACCGTGCGGAATTGCTATGTATCGGTACGTTCTGTGGAACGTACCGTCCCCCACACATGCGCCGCAGAAGCCTCGTACGGCCAGGTATTCTGTGGGTTGAATGAAAGGGGTCGGATTGTCTTACCGACGTCCGTTTTCTAGGACGCATCACATTGTTTACTGGTATGCCCTGCTTTATCCGGGCAGGGACACCACTTATCTTCGTCGGGGCCAGCAGGGGAATCTCATCCCCGGTTGTTTGCTCTGAGCATCATTTTCCGTTTCCGGCTTCCAGCCGCTGTAGTGGGGCGCAGATATTTCTAATGGGCTAACTTTTGGCCCCTCAGATTTCAGCAGCATCACCGTGCTCACTGGCATAGCCTAAACGCCACTCCAGATTATGAGCCAATAAGAGGAGCGAATATGACTAACACTGACTGGCACCCGGCCGATGTGGTCGCGGCTCTCCACAAACGCGGTACCAGCATGGCCCGCGTCTCCCGCGAAGCCGGCCTCGCTTCGGCCACCCTCGCCAACACACTGAAACGCCCCTGGCCCCGCGGCGAGTGGCTTATCGCCTCCGTCATCGGCATTCATCCCGCCGAAATATGGCCCACACGCTACCGCCGCCAGGGTCTCACCCGCCAGCCGAGAAAACCATTAGGAATACAGAGCTGTCCAACACAAACCACCCGCCGGACACCCGGCGAAGGAGACTTCTGATGAGCAACACTCGCTTACCCCTCCACGGTAAGGTCGCCGCCATCACCGGCGCCGCCTCCGGCATCGGCCTCGCCTGCGCCTGTGCCTTCCTCACCGCTGGCGCCCGCGTCGTCATGATTGACCGTGATGTCGCCGCCCTCCGCAGAAGTACCACCGACCTCGGCGAGCACGCCCTGCCCCTGCTCGCCGATGTCACTGACCCCGGACAGGCCGACAGCCTCCCCCACCATATCCTCCGCCTCGCCGGCAGGCTCGATATCTTCCATGCCAACGCCGGCCTCTACACCGGCGGGCCCTTCGTCGACACCGACCCCGCCACCATGGAGAACGTCCTCAACCTCAACGTCAACGCCACCTTCCGCTGTATCCACGCCGTCCTCCCCCACCTTATCGCCCAGCAGGCCGGCGATATCCTGCTCACCAGCTCGGTGGCCGGCGTCGTCCCCGTGGTCCATGAGCCGGTCTACACCGCCTCCAAGTTCGCCGTCCAGGGCTTCGTCCACAGCCTCCGCCGCCAGCTCTTCCCCCACGGCATCCGCGTCGGCGCCGTCCTCCCCGGCCCCGTCAGCACCGCCCTGCTGAATGACTGGCCCGAAGCCAAACGCCGGGAAGCGCTCGAGAGCGGCGCCCTGCTTCAGCCCGCCGACGTCGCCGAGGCCGTGCTCTTTATGGTGACCCGCCCCCGGAACGTGACTGTCCGGGACCTCGTCATTTTGCCAAATAGGGTCGACCTGTGAACAACGAAAACACAAATTCCTCTGTGATGCACAGCATCATGAACAAAGTGTAATCAGGTGGGTGCATAGCAATAATGGCATCTGTTACGAAGTCCAAGTCCCCACGTGAAGGCCAACACTGAGCGCTGGTGTTTCAATCCTTCAGGTGCGGGACGAACTGGGCTGATGCTAACCCGCAATTATAAAATGGGTTGGCGAGATGGTATTTTTCCACTCGACAGGAGTTAAGACATGGTACAGATCGCACAGCTAATGGGTTGGACCTACCGCTTTTTCTAATATGATTACGAGTAATTTACGTTGCAAATACCGTAGACCAGACTCGTCAGAGCCAAATAAAAAATTGAAAAATAATTTTATAAACAGACATAACGCTCTACCACCAACACTAAAACCACCAAATAACCAATCATCTGTATCAACATGAGTCACTTTATACCCCCTCCCTCATAATATGGAAATCAACCCCAAAACAATTAGCCCTTGAAATAGTTAATGCAGGTTTTGTTATTGTTTCATCAGGACGACAATCACATCCCGCACCTAAAATAGATACTATCTTAGCATCCAAGGTTTACTGAGTGACCTGCGTCCTAAAAAGCTTTAACACTTTTAATTATTTTATATTTTTAGCAGGCAAGGTTATTGCAATCCTCAATATTTTTTTACACAACCCTTTCTAACCGCATTCAATTCTAACGACCAACTGTCTTAAAGATTGGATTCTCCCCTATATATCCAGATGCATGTTCTCTCTTACAGTTGCGATATTTTCCTGCGTATAAATCCCCCTGGCAAGCAAACTCCAGCGCGCTGGGCGAATAATATTCTTTGTAATGACTAAACGCCACCGACAGATTCATCACCGCTGCCTCCCGCTGTCCTGAATCCTCTGGCGCAATGCTGAATGCGTAGTGGGTATAGTCACTTTCCTGCGGAGGCACGTAGTTACGTGATGCGTCGTGAGAAAGGCAGAGCCAAAGGTCATCACAGGTAAGGTAAGCACCGGTATATCACTCAGCATGTAGCGGCAAACCCAGCAAATCACGCCAAAAGGTCAGGCTGCTTTGCAACTTACTGACGGCAAACGTTAAATGGTTCAGAGATTGAAGCATAGGGACACCTATAAATTATCATGTCTTAACATGGAATTAATCTATCTCAAAAACAATAAAAATTGAGATAGCTTTAAGTGATGATCTATACTATCTCAAATTCATGAAATTTTGAGATAGAGATATGCCAATCAAAAGACCACCGGCACTTATTCCATTTTCCCAACTCACCGGAGCGGATCTGGAAACCCACCAACATTATAGCCGCGTGACCGACGATAAAGGTCGCTATCTTCCGTTTGACGAATTCTGCCGCCGCACATCCAGCGGGGAAAATGTCTCTATCGCCTGGACACTTACGCGACGCGCGCGGGACTCAGCCATACAACGGATCCATTATCGCAACGAAGCAGGCGATCAGGCTGGCTTTGTCCTTACACCTGACATCATGTCAGTGTGTGAACTGGTGGACAAGCACGCCACAAGGCTGGCGCTCAAAGAACTTACCGCCAGACTCAGGGGGGCAGGTAAAGAGTTAACAGCACTAAGCATGGAAGAACCCATCACCTCATCACAACTAGAAGGCGCTAATACAACTACGCTTGTCGCACGGGACATGCTGGAAAGTGGCAGAGCCCCCCGTACCGAAGATGAACACATGATCGCAGGTAATGCGCGGTTGATGACCGAAATACCGGAACTTATCCAAGAGCCATTAACACCAGACTTAATCCGCCGCTTCCATGCCGTTGGCATGGGTGGAATTAATGACGAAAAATACCGTCCTGGAGAATTCCGCGACACCGATGATGTGGTGATTGCAGATTATGACGGTAACATTGTTCATCAGCCCCCAGCCGCCGCCGACCTGCAAACACGTCTGCAAATGGTGTGTGACTTCGTAAACAACACAGAATCCTACGTTCACCCCTTGGTAAAAGCCTGTGTTCTTCACTTCATGATCGCTCACGAGCACCCTTTCAGAGACGGTAACGGGCGTACAAGCCGTGGGCTGTTTTACTGGTACATACTGAAATCAGAGTACGACGTGTTTAAGTACGTCTCTATCAGCCAGTTACTACATGCAGCCCCGGCCAAATATGCCCACAGCTACCAGTACACTGAAACCGATGGTATGGATCTGACGTACTACCTTGAATATCAGGCCAGTATTATCCATCGGGCTGTGACAAGGCTCTTACAGCATGTAGACGATCTGGTTGCTCGCGCCGCCCGGATTGACCATTTTTTGTATAAATCAGGAAGCTTATCTCGGCTGAGCGGACGACAAGTCACGCTACTTAATATCATTCTGGCGGAGCCTGACAAGAAATATTCCGCAGCAGGCGTAGCGGAAGCGCTTGGCGTATCGGATAACACTGCGCGTAATGACCTCCGTACCTTAGCGCGTGAAAATCTCTTAACCGAGATATCAGAAAATGACCAGAAAACGGTTTATAAGGTATCTCGGGAACTGAGCTAAATTTGGAAAGACATAAACGTTAGCGGCATAGCTGGATAGCCGTTGGCTAGAGGGAGTCCGTCATCGCGTAGATATAACTGAATAATGAGGATGGTTCCATGCCACAAAAGATACCAACCTTCGTAGCAAGCTATATCTATCAACTAGCGAAAGCTCATAACGTTGCAGCTACCCGTGACACTCTAAGCCATGTTGCAACAGCCATTACTGCTCTTTCTGGCGATGACATCAGATTGGATGAGATCGAGCAAATGCTCGTAAAGCTCAAAAGGAAAGGCGTTCTGAGTAAAGCGGAGAGTTGCATCTGCTGATTGGCCAGTGGTATGGCCATGGTCGCGATAACCTTAAATCCCGGCTCAACCTGCCCGTCTGCTACCTGCAGGGCACATTGCCTCCTGACGCACTGTTCGTCATCCGCCACCCCCACCTGGAGTCTTTTCTGGATAATCATCAGCCGGAATCAAAGGAACGGATCACCTCCGCGCTTTCCCGTTTGCTGTGGCTGGCCTGCAAGCACAACCCGCAACTGGACGATGAAATGCTGAAGCATCCCTACAAACTGCTGAACATTTTCGAATGCTGGGCGCGTGAGGAAGGTATGCATCTGCCGCTGAGCCCCGGGACGTTGAAAACCGCACTCCAGCGGTGGCGCACCGACGTAACAGGATCAACTAACAACTAACTCTCATTAACCCAGATAATAATTTTTACTGCCTGGCAGGGACACTAGTGCTTTGATAACCACGCCCATCGTGTTGATGTGAACGAACCTGAACACAGGAGGAATGGTTATGAATAGCGACAGGCTCTTACGCTTACGCCAGGTAGAAGACAAAATCGGCTTCGGTAAGTCCTGGATTTACCAGAAAATCCAGTTGCAACAGTTTCCGCCGTCCATCCAACTCAACAACCGCCACGTCGCCTGGCTGGAAAGCGAGGTGGATACCTGGATCCACCAGCGCATCCGGCTTACCCGCGATGTCTGAATGCCGGAGGAAAATTATGTGCGCTTCACACCTGCTCAACCGCTGGCTTCACGGCATCAGCAATACCGAAGAACAGGAGATGATCCAGGTCAGCCTGGAGCAAATCCAGCCGTTCACCCTCAATCCCCGCGTCACGCGCAACCCCGGCTATGACGCACTGAAAGCGTCAATTCTTGCCCGGGGGCTGGATAACCCGCCGGTGTTAACCCGCCGCCCCGGTGATGAAAAATATATGCTCGCCAGCGGCGGTAATACGCGTCTCGCCATCCTCAATGAATTATGGCTGGAAACACAGGAAGAGCGTTTTCACCGCGTCTGCTGGCCGTTCCATCCGTGGCCGGAAGCGCTGTCACCGCAGCAAGGTGAAGTCCAGTGTCTGATCGGCCATCTGGCCGAAAGCGATCTGCATCACGCATTGATGTTTATCGAACGGGCGAAAGGCATTCTGCACCTGCGCGATCTTTACCGCGAGGCAGGCATCGACTGCCCGACGCAACTGGCGCTGGCGGAGCAACTGACCCACGACGGCTATCCCGTCAGCCAGTCTCAAATCAGCCGGATGCTACAGACCGTGGAGTGGCTGCTGCCCTGCATCCCCAATGCGTTGTACGGTGGCCTTACCCGGAGCGTTATCGATCGCCTGCTGGCACTCCGTAGCGCAGCGGAACAGGTCTGGGGAAAACTGATGTCGCCGGAACACCAGACGGAATTTGCCGGCCTGTTCAGCACCGCGCTCACTACCTTCGACGGTGAGCCGGAGGGCATGGTGCCGCAACTGGTGCAGGACGAACTGCTCGGTGAGATGAGCTGTCACAGCGGCATAAGCTGGAATACGCTGCTGGCGGAACTGACCGATAGCCAGAGCAAGCGGCAGGCGCTGCTGGGTACACCGGTCAAAAAGGTCCTCTGGCCGCCACCGCCGGAAGCGGAAAAAGCACCACTACCAGAACCTGAACCGCCGACTGACCCCGGCGAGCCAAAGCCCTCGCCGCTGGTGCATACGGCACGGTCGCTGTGTGCCTGCTGGGGACTGGACGCCTGTATCCAGCCAGACAACAGCGCTCCGGCCGGTTTCTCCCTCGCGCCCTGCCACGAATTTCCCCATCCGGCGGCACGGCGCTGTTACCAGGTGCTGGCAGCCCTGAATGGCGACACCAGCACGCCGATGCCCGCCCTTGAATTGCTGTTGTCGCCAGACTACGACAACGCTCAGATACAGCAAATGATGCAGCTTATCAGCCTGTGCCGCCAGCGACGGCTGCGGGAGGTTCGCCATGACGCCCTCAGTTAACCAGGCGATACTCACCCACATTGTCCAGGCACTGAAGGAGGGACAGATCCGCTACTGCGAGTCGTTCGGCTTCAGCCCGCAGGAGCTGTACGAACTGACACGGCTCACCGCCGACGACATCCTGTTTCTGAGCAACAGCGCGGTGCAGTTCATCACCATCAGCATCGACCACGATATGCTGGGCCGGATGCTGGCGAGGATGGAACAGGAGCGGCTGTTCCAGCAGCGTCTGGAGGAAGCCCTGTCGCTCGGCGCGTCCATCGAGTTCATTAACCACTATTTTGGTCTTCCCACGCCGGAAATCTGTGCCCGGCGGCGGCTGATTGGCCTGTTTGTCCGGCAAGGGCGCAACAATGCTCCGGATGAGCAGGTAGAAACGCTGGTGTGGAACGAGTGGCAGAAGACGGGCGTGAACAAGCTCGACTCACCCGAAGCGCTGACCGCCATGATGGCGATAGCCCGCGAACACGATCTGTCGCTGACGGTCATCTGGAACCTGCTGCGCCAATGGACTCAGGAGAAGCTGCTGCATGAAGAGTGACGATCGGCTGCTGTTTCTCGGCAACCCGCAGCAGAGCGTGCCAAAACGCCTGCTGCTGGCGCGCAACCTCTCCCCACGAGACAAGTTCGCGTGGCAACTGCTGCGCCTGCACGCCCGCGACGACTGCAGTGGCGTCTTTCCCTCCTACAACGAACTGCAGGGCTGGCTCTCCGACCAGCCTGAGAGCGAGAAGGCCTCTCGCAGCACCGTCAGCAACGCGCTGATGATGCTGCGGATCACCCGCTGGCTGAGCCTGTGCCAGCGACTGCGGGATGAGCAAAGCGGCAGGATCACCGGCAACCTTTACGCCCTGCATGATGCACCACTGACTCATGCCGATGCTAGTCGGATGGACAGCGAATATCTGGCGCTACTTACGGCCTGTTCCCGCCACCGCAACCAACGTATCCGAACCACTGCCATCGGGCTACTGCTCTCTCTGCAACAACCTGTGGACAGTGGACGAACCTGTACCGAGTCTCCATTGAAGACCGCCCCTGGTCTTAATCGAAGACTCAGTAAAAAATGCCCGAGTCTTCGATTAAGACTCTGTGATGTGGCGGGGGCTGGCGGGCAACCTGGACCGCATTGCGTACATACTGGTACAGATTTAAACAATCAACATCAAAAGCGTACGCAACTGCCGCACTGGCCTGTGGATAATCCCTTCAGCGCCAGCGAGCGCCGTGCCGCCGAACGCGCGATGCGCAATCTGGATCCTGCTCTCTGCCAGCAGGTGCTGGACGACTGCCTGTGGCGGGTCGCCGCCCACGATATCCACCGCCCCCTCGCCTATCTTCTGGCAACGCTGGACAAGGCCAGACGGGGCGAGTTCAATCCTATCTTCTGGCAACGCTGGACAAGGCCAGACGGGGCGAGTTCAATCAGCTTCGGCGCAGGCGCTGATAGCCCCGATTTTATGCGCGCCGCATAAAGTCCAACAGAAAACTATCAATTAAGCCTCATTCATCTGCGAAACCAACTTTCTGCAGACCAGATGGGTTTCCCGTCGCCTGACTCATTGCGCGGACCGACACTGCGGGCATTTGAATCCATGGAGAATATCCGATGCCTGGCACAACGCTGTTCAGCGATATCCGCATCACCCTGCACACCCGCGTCGCCGCCCGGCTGTGGCAGGCGCATCCCACCGGTATACTGCTCTGTCTGGCGTTACTCAGGCGTCTGCTGCGCGCCGAAAAGGCCGACGATCCGTGGGCCGCCCATTGGCTGAAGCAATTGCGCCCCCGCCTGAACCTGATCGCGCATCTGCTGAAGCAAAAAAACCTCCGGCTGGACCGTGCCTTCGCCAGCCTGCCGGGCGCTATCCACACCACGCAGGTCAGTAACCCGTCCCCGACTGAATTCACCCTGCCGCTGGCGCTGTTATCTCCGCCCGGCTCGCGCCTGCTGCAACAGTTGATTGATTACGATCTGCTGGTCCGTCGTACTCTGCTTGCCTGGCATCTTGGCCTTATCACCCAGGCCGAAAAGCGCGATTTCATTGCCAACATCCCACGCCTGATGCTCCAGGTCTTCAGCTTCGTGAACCGCTTTCGCACCACCGGCGTGACCCGTGCCGACGTGCGGGCGAACAGTCCGCTGGCGCAGACGATGGCGCATAAGCTCGGGAATCTACCCAAAAAGATGCTTGCGGAGATCCTGCGTGATGATCGGTGAAAACGACGAAGAAAACGCCGCCCGTTTTGTCAGCGATGAGCGTCTGAAGCATCGGCTGAAAGATAACGCCGGTATTGGCACCGAAGCCACCCGCGCCGGGATTATCCAGACGCTACTTAAGCGCGGCTATCTGATTAAGCAGCGTCGTTTTCTGCTGGCGACGGATACCGCCAGCACGCTGATTGATGCCCTGCCGGAAGCACTGAAAGATCCGGGTCCCACTGCATTGTGGGAACAGATGCTGGACGATATCACGGCGGGGAAACTGAGGCTGGAGGCGTTTCTGGCGCAGCAGCAGCAGAACGTGACAGAGCTGATTAAGTCATTACGAAATGGATAAATAGCCTGTTTCCTACATCACACTTTTACTTTTCCCTGATTGCTCGTTCAAATTGGCAGTCTGATGATCCGCTCTGAGGAATATTCCTCATTTTTCGGAGTGTTAAGATGGCCAAAAATACCGGAGACGGTTATCGCAAGGGCTCTGTAACAGACCGTACACAGGTTCAGAATCCGCAGAATGGCAATTACACCAAGCGTGATACAACGACAGGTCGCTTTATCGACCAGAAGCAGGACGGCACTCCCTTTAAAGGTGTCGCCAAAGAAGTCGATGACCGCCGGAAATAATATTTAGCTACCTTTCAGGGCCTTAGTTATTAAGGCCTTTTTGCATTCTGTATTACCAACTTTCACGCCATAAAAACAATTCCCCCTTTCGCTTCCCCCAGCCAAAGATTCAACTAAACAGGTCAACCCAAAACCCGCCATGCATTCCTGAAACGCGGAGGCGCACAGCGCGGAATGCCCGTGCTGCCAGTAACTCTGAGGCCTTGTAGCCAATGAGCCAAACCCGAAGCGGGACGTTCCCGCGCATGGGGCGCTCCGCACCTTCAACACGGAGATACCACCATGAACGATACCCATTACTTCAACCTGTACACCAGCGGTCTGGGCTACCTCAACCGGATCCGGGAAGTGACCCCGAAAAAAGGCGAACTGTTCCTGTGCTGCGACATTGCCGCACTGCGGGGCGAAGCCAGCAACGCGGAGCACACCTGGTTCGATTGCCGCGTCAGCGGTAAGGAAGCGCAGAAACTGGTGCACCGCTGTATCGAGGCCTGCGAACAGAAACGCAAGGTGCTGATCCAGTTCCGCCTCGGCGATCTGTATGCCGATACCTTTGTCTACAGCAAAGGTGACCGTAAAGGTGAAACCGGCGTCAGCCTGAAAGCCCATCTGCTGCACATCGGGCTCATCAAAATTGACGGCGAAGAGGTTTACCGGGCAGAACGCGAAGCTGACTCCCAGCCAGCGCCAGCCACACCTTCAGCAGAGCCTGTACCGCAGTTCTGACGCACAGCATTCACCCTGCCGGGGAAATTCCCCGTCGGGGCGTTTCCCCGGACTTTTACCGGAGAGACGCATGATGAATACCGTATTGAACTCACGTGAAGAAGCCCTGTACCGGGGCAAACTGATTAACCTTGATGACGAGGCGCTGGACGCTGGCTTGCCGCTGGGTTTGGCCATTACCCTTCCGGCCCACAAGCGCTGTCTTGAAGACCGGAATGACAACACCATCAAGGATTTGCTGAAAGGTGTTGAAATGGCAGCGGTAGTGGCCTTTATCTCCCACCAACCGCCGCAGCACACCATTCGTATCGATTACCGCTCGGTGCTGACGCAAAAAACCAACGGCAGCACGCAGCAGCAAACCGTCAGGCTGACGTTACGCGTTCATTTTTCTGAGCAAGGCATCCCCATCGCCGCCACGCTGGGGCTGATGAGGGAAAGATTCCCTTACTGAACTGATTTTGCGCCCGGAATAACGGGCGCTATTTTTTTGCTTACTTTGCCGGTCTAACATCCGTCACCCAGGTGGGGAGATCACAGGTGCCGCCGGGGCGGAGATAACGGCACATCCCGGTCGTTGCTTCGCGACTTTTGCGGAATGTCTCGCCATCCCAAACCCAGCTTGCCATCCCCCAGCACCGGGGCGCTCAGTATCGCCAGAGCTAACAGCCCTGTTCTCACTCCCTTTTTCATACCATCTCTCCGTAATGGATAATGACCGTAATCTGACCAATGCCCGGGCCAGAGAGACGTATTTTTCCTGTCAGACAATCTTTTTCAGATAACAACAGTTGCCGATAGCCCTCTTTGCCCACATCCGGGCATTCTCCCGTCATCACCCTGTGGAGGATGCGATGAAACGACTGCTGATAGCCCTGCTCCTGTTCATTTTCAACGGCGTGGCCGCCTCGCCTGCCACGCCAGAAGTCGTCCGCTACGACCGCTATCTGCTGGTCAGCACGTCACCGCAACAGCCGCCACTCGAACAACTTACCGCCCTGGCCGTTCCGCCCGGTTTTCACCCGACGGTAGGGGAAGCGCTGCAGTACCTGCTGCGCGACAGCGGCTGGTCTTTGTGTCTTGCAGATGTGCGCCGGGCGCAGCTTTATGGGTTCCCGTTGCCAATAAGTCAGTACCACACCGGCCCACTGCGCCTGAAGGCCGCCCTGCAACTGCTGGCGGGCCCGGCATGGCAGATGACCACCGATGAAAACCGCCGCGAAGTCTGTTTCGCCAGCGACCATCCTCTCCCCCCGACGTTGGCTTATCGTCATCCCGTGTCCCTTCGCCCTTTGGGGCCGTTAACGGCCCCCTTTTTTCTCGCCGGGACCCTACAGCGCGGTGATATCCGCCTGGCAGTGGTTGTGCCACCCGAAGCCGTTTACCTCCATCAGGTGGTGTGGCTGCGCAGGGGAGAGCAGTGGCATGGCTGGCGGCTGGAGCGGTTTGATGAGCACCGGGCAGTGTTCCGTCAGGGTAAACGCCAGCTGACGCTGAAGATGCCGGAGTAAGCGATGAAATGCCTGGTTCTTCTGTTACTGTTCACCGCCAGCGTGGGGGCGCAACCGCTTCAGGAACAAACCAGCCAGAACGCGGACTCCGCTCTCAGACCGCTGACCACGCAGCAGCAGGCCACCGTCTGGGGCGTCACGCCAGAGGAGTGGCAGCGCTATCTCACGCTGAAACAGCAGGCACGCGGCGTCTGGTCACCAGGGCTTGATCCACTGACTACGCTGGGCGTCGAAGCCGACACTGACCACGAACGTCAGCGCTTCGCCGAACTGCTGGTCAGGCAGGAGTACCAGCGGCTGGAGAAAGAACTCGCCTTCCAGCGTGCCTATGATGCCGCCTGGCAGCGACTGTATCCGGCCCTGACGCCGCTGAAAACGAGTTCCGCCAGCACGTCCCGCGTTTCGCTGTTTGTTAAAGATGACTGCCCGCCCTGCGACAGCCTGCTGCGTACCCTGCTGGCGCAACAGCGCCCGCTGGATATCTGGCTGATCCACAGCGAAGGCGATGATAACCGGGTGCGCCGCTGGGCGATGGCGCATGGCATTGACGCAAAAATGGTGAGTGAACACAGCATCACGCTTAACCACGACGCGGGACGCTGGCTGCTTTTGGGTCAGAGCAAAATCCCGGTGGCGCTGGAACGTAAGGGGGAGCAATGGCGCGAGGTCCTGCCCTGATCCTGCTGCTGCCCTGTCTGGCACTGGCGCAGCCGCTGCCAGAAGCGTACCTGCGCGCTGCAGAGCATTTCCGCGTGCCGCCGGAACTGCTGTGGGCCGTCACACAGACCGAAAGCGGGGCGAACCTGAGCGGCAGGCATCTCCCATGGCCGTGGACGCTCAATATCAACGGCAACGGCTACCGCTACGCCAGCCGGGCGCAGGCCTGTCAGGCGCTGCTGGCCGCTATCCGCCACACCAGCCCGAAGCGTATTGACGCGGGGCTCGGGCAAATCAATATCGGCTGGCACCGGGCGTATTTTGACTCTCCCTGCGACGCCCTCCGTCCCCTGCAGAACCTGTCGCTCACTGCACAGTTGCTGCGTCAGCGCTACGATGAACGCCCCGGAAGCTGGCTCAATGCCGCCGCCCGCTATCACCGTCCTGCTGGCGGCGCACCTGCCGCACGTTACCGCAGGCAGGTCAGCCGCCATCTGCAACAGGCCACACCGCCATGAGCCGCTACGCGCTGGAGGCGCTGCTGCGCCCGCCCGTGGAGTTTTACAGCGCCTTCACCGCCAGTTGTGGCGCATTAATCTGCCTGACCCAGGCCCCGCTGCTGGTGCTCACCCCATGGCAGGCCCGCCTGATGGCCTGCGCCCTGATGTTGCTGGCCCTGCGACGCGGCTGGCAGGGCTGGCACATCGTGCGCTACCGCCGCAACCTCCTGCGCCTGCCGCGCTACACGCTCACCAGCAGCAAAATCCCTGTCAGCCGCCAGCGGCTGTTTCTCGGCAAAGGCTTTCGCTGGCTACCCATTCATACCCAGCGACTGTACGACTGCCTGCAACCGGAAGCCGCACGCTGGCTGCGCCCCGGATGGTGTTACCGCCTGGCAAGACACATCGAAAAACGCAGCGAACATACCCTGCCCGGACTTGCCCGCCTGCTCAGCGCCGATCGCTGGCTGAACCCGGTACGGCCGCTGCCGCCCGTCGGCGGTAACCCGTGGTTGCAGGGCGTGGAACTGAAAGAGTGCGACGTCACCCTGCCGCTCAGTGAACGACCCGGCCACACGCTGGTGCTCGGCACCACCCGCGTCGGCAAAACCCGGCTGGCGGAACTGCTTGCCATTCAGGACATCCGACGCGGTGAGGTGGTGATCGTCTTTGATCCGAAAGGCGACGCGGATCTGCTGAAGCGTCTTTGGGCAGAAGCACAGCGCGCCGGACGCGGCGACCGTTTTATCCTGTTCCATCTGGCGTATCCGGAGGTCTCCGCCCGTTACAACGCCATCGGGCGCTTTAGCCGCATCTCGGAAGTGGCATCGCGCCTCACCGGACAGCTTTCCGGCGAAGGCAACTCAGCGGCCTTTCGCGAGTTCGCCTGGCGCTTTGTCAACATCATCGCCCGCGCCCTGGCGGCGCTCGGCCAGCGTCCCGACTATCAGTTAATTTCCCGCCACGTCGTCAATATCGACGCCCTGTTTATCGACTATGCCCGCACCGTGCTGCCGCACCACAACGCGAGGGCATGGGAAATGGTGGCGCAACTGGCGAAGCGCGTTAACGACAAAAATACGCCACGCCATATGCTGGGCCGCGATCCTCACGTGGTGGCGCTGGAGCAGTACCTCAATGCGGAAAAATTATACGATCCGATCCTCGACGGCCTGCTCTCAGCGGCGCGCTATGACAAAACCTATTTCGACAAGATTGTCGCCTCACTGCTGCCGCTGCTGGAAAAGCTGACCACCGGCACGCTCGCCGCCCTGCTCGCCCCGGACTACCACGATCTGGACGACCCGCGCCCGATCCTCGACTGGCAGCAGGCGATCCGCCAGAAGGCAGTGGTGTATGTCGGCCTGGATGCGCTCTCCGATGCGGTGGTCGCTGCCGCCGTCGGCAATTCAATGTTTGCCGATCTGGTGAGCGTCGCCGGGCATCTCTATAAATTTGGTCTCAACGAAGGACTGCCCGGCAGCAGTGAAAAACCGCCGCCCATCAACCTGCACTGCGATGAATTTAACGAACTGATGGGCGAGGAGTTTATTCCGCTGGTCAACAAGGGCGGCGGCGCGGGCATTCAGGTCACCGCCTACACCCAGACGCTGAGTGATATTCAGGCCCGCATCGGCAGCGCGCCCAAGGCAGGCCAGGTAGTGGGTAACTTCAACAACCTGATTATGCTGCGGGTGCGCGAAACCGCCACCGCCGAGCTGCTGACGAAGCAACTGCCACAGGTGGAAGTGCGCAGCCGCCAGGTGAGTTCTGGCGTCACCGACACACCGGGCGGCATCAACAGCTTTTCCAGCAACACCCGTGAACAGGTGACCACCAGTAAGGTACCGCTACTCGATACCGCCGCGCTGATCCAGCTTCCCAAAGGCCAGGCCTTTGCCCTACTTGAAGGCGGGCAGCTGTGGAAAATCCGTCTGCCGCTGCCCGTAGCGGATAAGCACTGCCCACTGCCGGAGTCCGTCGCGCAACTGGCGGCGTGGATGCAGGCGCGCCAGCAGGGGCAGGTGGAGTGAGTGAGCAGAGAACGCCTCCGTTACGCCCGCCACAGGGACCGATTGGCTGGCTGTTGTCACTGGCTGGAAGGCTTACCGGGCTGGTTACTGGCGCGCTGGTGTTGCGGATAGTGCTGGAGCTGGCGGGGCTGTATTTCTGGTGGCCTCAGGAAGGGAGCAGGCACGCTTTTCAGGTGATGGAACAGGAACTGTCGGAACTGGTTATCGCCCTACAACCGCATCCGTTCGGGAATGAAATTCTGATGCTGCTGGAAAAAGGGGCAACTCGCATACTTATGGCCAACAGGCTCCTGCAGAAACCGTTCACCGCCCTGACCTATACGCTGGTGAGTTTTATGCAGCGTCTGACATGGCTCGTCGCCATGCTCCCCCTGCTCTGCCTGTGTGCAGTAACCGGGCTGACGGAGGGGCTGGTACAGCGAGATCTGAGGCGATTTGGCTCCGGTCTGGAATCGTTTTTTATGCACCACTATGTCATCAGGTCCGGCAATTCAGTCACCACAACGCTTTGGGTGTTGTATTTGGCGCAGCCGATCTTTGCTCCCGTGATGCTGATTTTGCTGCCCGCCGCCTTATGGGTTGGGATAACGCTATGGATGGCGGCAGGGAGTTTTAAACGGTGGTTATAAGGTTCCCAATACTAAATTCCCATTTTCAGTCGCTGGCCCTCACTTCATCGATTGACTTGAGAGACAATCTTTTCCACCAACAGGAATCACTGTAAACCCATTACAAGGATGGTATCAAATCTAACCTGACAGGCAGGTTAGTGCCAAATGCGGACACTGGCGATTGTAATTTGCTTCGAGACCACTACGAGGCGATTTTACTCGCAAACATCTGATTTCGACTGCAATATATCCGTATACAATACGAAGGAGTGAATCGATGGGTAAAAGCATTCTGATCAGCATTAACGGCATCTCGTATCCTTCTAAAGCCGCCGCAGTCAGGCATTTCATGCAACGCCGCGATGAGCATGGCACTGACAAAATCGAATCCGGCTCATTTTTCCTCGACCTCAAAACGCTGTTCGTCCTGTACTGTGAATGCAGTCCTGGATGGGAACTTAACGGCAGGTTGGTAAATTCTTTCAGCGTGAAAGCTGAGAAACGCCTCACTGGTAAAGGCTGGGTGACAACTTACTGCTATGAAGTGCATCTAAGCAATGGAGAGCAGCGACCTTTTTCTGTTGAAAATGCTGTTAATGCTATTGCTATACATGCAGAAACTCAGCTTTCTGAAACTGGTCATTAATCACAGACAGGTTCTGTACTGTCTTTTATGTAAGTGATAACAATATAATGAAAATTCTGGCTTTTCTATTTTTCCTCGCTTTTACGGCGGTCAATGGTTTTCTTTTTTATATCGCAAAAGTTACGGCTGGTGAGGCAATTACATTCTTTACGCTCTGTTCAGTTATTAGTTTAATGCTTTTCTTCTCTTCTGAAGTCCAGGAGTTTTCAATAGCCGGGAATATAGTAAAGCTGAAAGAAGTACGAAAGGATGCTGAAAAAGCCATTGATGAGCTGAAGGCATCCCGTTTAACTATGTTCAGATTCTTACTGGAGAGTACGAAAAAATTCAGTGGAGGTTTCGGAAGTATTTCACCTAAAGATGAGCGTATAGATGACTTCTTATTTTTATTTGAAAATATTGAGAGTTCAGAGTTAATTAAAGAGCTGGCAGATAAAATTGCTGGCTGTGCAGATTTGTTCATGAAAGCACAACTCAGGAATAGCTTATCTAACTACGTTATTAATATCGACTTTCAACGGAGTTATACGCCTGATGAACTTACTTTTGAAGCACTCAAGACTTCAAACATCAGGCAAGATAATGGGCGCAACGAAGATGAAAACCGTAAAGAGATAATGGAAGCAGTTTCCCATTACCGCACTCTCTATAATATCTTTCAGAAGACGAAGCCGTACATGTCATAATCGTCGTAAGGTGGTTTTATCACCCCCCGTCTCCGCGCATTCAGCAAAACACCTATAGCTCCGAAGGCATGTAATACACCTGTATTACATGCCAGCTACGCCAGCTGGCGGTGCTTCGGTAAAACGCCAATAGCACCGAATGTTTGTAATGCATTTGCATTACACAAAAAAGCCGCCCATCTTGGCGGCTTTATGCAATTGCGGTTGATTATGGTAATCATCCGCAATTAATTTCTTTCGGGATTGTTCAGTTCGTCGTTAACCTGATTCAATGCGGTGTAACTGTGCGTTGTCCGGTTCTTAATCCTCTGGAAATCAGCGTTGTCGCAGATCTTCTGTATCCTGTCACCGTAAGTTCGTCTAAATCGTTTTCTGTCCAGCTTTTTATCAATGTAGCGCTGACAGGCCATATCATAGGCGTTAAGAACCCGCTGGATTTTATGATCCGCCATTTTTTCTTCTGCCGGAATCATTTGGTACGTCTTACCCGCATTAGCCAGTTTCCAGGCTTCCGCTTTAAGAGCTATTTCCATGGCAAAGTCTGCCCTGGCATCTTCGGCATCCTGAATTTTCGAGTACGTATTTTCCTCTGAGACACCCAGCGCGTTTCTGTTACTGCGGGACGCGGCAAAAAAAGTCGCAATAGAAATTATCAAACTAAATATAGCTACGCCGAGACTGATGTTAGCCGTCATTTATCTGTCCCTTCTGAAAGCAGAGAGCATATCGGCAAGTTCATCAGCGGAATCAAACGCAATCCTGTAGCTTCCGCTTTTCTCGAAGCTTTCAGATATTCCACCGTATTCTTCTGTTCCTACACCAGGCAGGACGGAGCGCCATACTTTCTGGGCTTCATCTTCCGTGTATACGTGATCGTTAAGGTCACGAACTATTTCATGCAGAACGCTTCTTAAAACTACTTTGTAATAGGTTGCGCCTATGTCGTAGGCTGCCCAGACCTTTTTCTGATAGTTTTCTATACGTCTGTTCAGATCGCTTGGATGCATAACTCTTTCCTTATCATGCTTCAATGGGGAGAAATCTGATTCTATAAAACGTCTTCGTTACCGTCTATAACTTACGATTTTTCATCATGGCGCTCACTCAACTTTCACCGTACATAGTTGGATTCGGTAAAACGCTTATAACACCGAAATGTGCCACAGGGTGCGCTTCCGCGCTGTGCCAAAGCAGAACTAGCCCAGCGAGCAGGTATGCTCCGTGCCACAAGGGGAACTTGCTTACATCATGCTATGTTAGTTTGCTGGGAGCAGGTCAAGATGTTCACCGCGCCTATGCTTCAGCAACACCTTCCAGAATTTTCAAGGAATAGAGAAATGGCTCGTAAGTATGTTTATGGTGATAAACCCATCCGTACAACAACCGCTGAGATAGTTGAAAACGAGTTTGCTGGAAAGGCTACGGCTGCTCAAGTCGATGCAATTTTAAAGAAAAGATTTCCACATTACAAAGACAATACTTATTTGAATCTGATAGTTAACGCAGTTAACTGCAATCGTGGTCACTGGAGTTTTAACAGGACTGCCAGACGAACAGATGATGCCACCCATCGCCACCATGAATATGATCGACTCTTCAAGCGCGGAAACGTTTTCGAGGTCTATGATTCCGCACTTCATGGTGTGTTTGAAATCTATGAAGCTTCAGACGGCAAATGGCTAACACGTCCGGTTAAAAGTGAGTTTGAAAAGGCCATAGAAAAAGCGTCTCAACTTACCTCAGAACAACGTAGAGAGAAGCTGGCTACATCCAATACCACGCCAGAAAGGGTCATTATAAAGAGCTATACCTTCAAGCGTAATCCCCTCGTTGTAGCAGAGGTATTAGCCTTAGCTGGAGGTAAGTGTCAAAGCTGCCTACGTGACGCTCCATTCAAGCGGGAAGATGGTAGACCGTATCTTGAAGTGCATCATGTGGAGTGGCTTGCTAACGGTGGAGAGGACTCTGTTGAAAATGCTATTGCACTATGTCCGAACTGTCACCGCGAAGCACACTACGGCGCGCTTGTGTTGAAGCCGGCTAACATTAAGTAGTCTTCTTATAGCCCTCAACGACTGCTTCTCGCTCAAAGCGGTCATATCGAATGGATTCGTGGCAGGATTGGTTTGCAGCAAGAAGAAGAGTTTCGGGCATCAGGTCTGCATGAACGGCTGGTCTCTGAACGGAATATTCGCTCATAGGGCTGTCGCCTTTGAAATGCAGCGTGTACCACTCATGGTCCGCCATTGAATATCGTTGATTTGAAAACAACTTTATCAGGTTCGATCTGGCGGAAGAGAGCGTTAGGAAACGTTATGACGATTGACTATCTACAAGCCTGGTACAGCGGCAGCCGAACAATGCTGCGAGTGTAATCGAAGGATCCCCCCTCGTTTCTTCGTGATAGTGTCATGATCCAGGCCTGGAGTGTGTTAGTCATCATATGGTTATCTAGCCAAGAAAAGCGATAAGTAATTCTCGTTTCTGGCGGTATGAACCGTGTAAAAATCACTTTTGCTGAATGAGAGTTACCGCGAGTCTGCGCAGAGATCAGTGAAGCGCAGATTAATCAGCTCAGTAAGACAGTGACTATCCCTCCGATTCGTCATAAACAAGGAAAGCACCATGTTCGGATTCTTTAAAAAGAAAAAACCTGAAGCTGAAACCCGGCAAGTTTCCCGACTGACGGCAAAACAGTTTATCGCGCTGACGCTGAGTGATGAAAAGCTGTCTATGCCCGTATACCTGCCGGGGATCCGCAATGAGGCAGAATGCGACGAGCTGGGTTTATGGCCGCTCATCTACATCTGGAATGTGGATCATGCCACTGGCACTTTCAGCCTTTCTGTTAATGGTAAGGCCATTGCCCACCTCCTGGAGCCTTTTGTGACCCGTGAAGACCCTGCGTATGTCGAAATTCGTGATGAAGCGATGCAGGTCATCTCCGAGGCTTCAATGCAGTCCGTACTGGCAACCATAGAGAAAACCGGCCTCATGCCCGATGTTTTGTTCGTGTACCATGCTGAGGATGTACAGCGGGAGAAGGGCTGACTGTTGGGGGGAGATTACGTCAGGGATTTTGTTAGTCACTCCTGTCATCGCAACGCTAAACTTTCGTCAAGAAATGCTTCAGGCTGCCGAAATATAGATAATAAGTAATCCTTGATTATAAACTGAATGGATGTTTGAATCGCCACGGATAATCTAGACACTTCTGAGCCGTTGATAATATAGGTTTTCATATTCAGCCGGTGGCATCTGCTCGCTCGAACCATGCCGAC